>JBCCHV010000070.1 GCA_039028635.1 Acidobacteriota bacterium | reverse complement strand
GCCGCCGAGGACGGGGGTGAAGGCGCACGACGGCGCATCTTTGGTCCTCAAGAGTTCCCGAGCCCGAGGGGCGAGGCGGCGGCAAAGCCGCCGAGGACGGGGGTGAAGGCGCACGACATGTGCGTGCGCCTGAGGGGGGCGCCTTTAGCCCCCCTGGCCGGGCGCCCCTGAAACAAACAGCAGGCGCTGAATAAGTCGCCACGCGACTTTTTCAGCAGCCTGCTAGTCGGTGCTACAGGCCGAAATTGAGGTTGTAGGCGTAGCGGCCGCGCACCACCTGGAGCAACAGACCACCGCGCTCGAGGCCGCGCAGCACTTCGCGGCCGAGCTCTTCGGTGCCCGCCAGGCGCTGGCCGTTGGCGGCGGCGATGCGGTCGCCAGGCCGTAGGCCACGCTCGTGGGCGGCGGTGCCGGTCAGCACGCGGGTGATGGTGAGGCCATTGCGTCGCGGCTCGACGCTGAGCCCGATGGCGCGCTCGAGGAAACGCAAGCCGAGGCCGCGCGGCGGCCGCTGGGCGCGCAGCTCGAGGTCGATGCGCTCGCCACCGCGCTGCACCGCGAGGGCCAGCGGTTCTCCGACGGCGATCGAGTAAAGGGCGGTGGTGAGGTCTTCGCGGCTGTCGGCGGAGCGGCTGCCGGCGGCGAGGATGATGTCGTTCTCGACCAATCCCGCCTGGGCGGCCGGGGAGCCGGGGTAGACCTTGGCCACCAGCACGCCGCGATCCAGCGACAGACCCTGGCGGCGCGCCAGCTCGGGGTGAATGCTGACCACCCTCAGCCCGGTCCACAAGGGCTGCAGCTCGCCGAAGCGCAGCAGATCGCCGACCACCCGGCGGGCGCGGTCGGCGGGGATGGCGAAGCCGATGCCGTTGGCGCCGCTGATGATGGCGGTGTTGATGCCGATCACCGAGCCGGCGAGGTTGACCAGCGGGCCGCCGGAATTGCCCGGGTTGATCGAGGCGTCGGTCTGCAGGAAGTCGGTGTACAGGCTCTCGCCGCTCTCCGCCGGCACGGTGCGGCCGCGCGCCGACAGCATGCCGGCGGTCACCGTGTGGGAGAGGCCGAAGGGATTGCCGATGGCGACCACCGTTTCGCCGATCAGCAGGTCGGTGCTGGTGCCGAGGGCGACCGCTGGCAGGTTGCGGCCCTCGACCTTCAGCACCGCGAGATCCGAGTCGCGGTCCGAGCCCAGCACCTCGGCCTCGAGCTCGCGACCGTCCTGAGTGTTGACCAGAATGCGCGAGGCGCCGTCGACGACATGGGCATTGGTCACCACGATGCCGTTGGCCTCGATGATCAGGCCGGAGCCGAGGGATTGGGCCTTGCGCTGGCGCGAAAAGAAGGGTCCGAAGAACGGGTCGACGTCCCGCACCATGGCCTCGGCGGCGATGTTGACCACCGCCGGAGAGACCGTTTCGACGACCTCGACGACGGGGGTGCGGCGTACTTCCTCGACGGCGGCGACGGGCAGCGGGCCGAGGGCGACGAGGAGCAGGGCGAGGGCGGTTCGGGGGAGTCGGCTCATGACGTTCTCGGATCGATTCGGGGTCGAGGTCGACCCGTGGGTTAGAGTTGGCGGGTTCTGGAGTCGGGCCGCCGCTGGTTTTCCGGCCGCTGGCGCAAACCGAAGGAGATCCCGTGAAAGCACTCGTTCGAAACGCCTCCCTGGGCGTCCTGTTGCTGGCTCTCGCCGCGCCGTTGGCGGCGGCTGGCGATGTCTTCCCGTTCCCGGTCCACACGCATACCCTCGACAACGGACTGCGGGTCGTGGTCATTCCCTACGACAGCCCGGGAGTGGTGGCCTACTACACGGTGGTGCGCACCGGTTCCCGGCAGGAGGTCGAGGCCGGCTACAGCGGCTTTGCGCACTTCTTCGAGCACATGATGTTCCGCGGTACCGAGCGCTTCTCGGGCGATGCCTACAACGACGTGCTGAAGCGCATGGGGGCGGACTCGAACGCCTTCACCACCGACGACTTCACCAACTATTACATCGTCGGTCCGGCGGCCGAGCTCGACACCATCATGGACATCGAGTCGGACCGCTTCCAGAACCTCTCCTACAGCGAAGAGGCCTTCCGCACCGAGGCCTTGGCGGTGCTCGGTGAGTACAACAAGAACGTCTCTCAGCCCTGGCTGCCGATGAGCGAGAAGCTGCGCGACCTCGCCTTCACCCGCCACACCTACAAGCACACCACCATGGGTTTGCTCGCGGACATCAAGGCGATGCCGACCTACTACGACTTCAGCCTGCGTTTCTTCGATCGCTTCTACCGGCCGGAGAACTGCATCGTGCTGGTGGTCGGCGACGTCGAGCCGGAGGCGGTCCAGCGGCAGGCCCAAGCCTTCTACGGCGACTGGAAGAAGGGCTTTCGAGATGTCGCCATCGAGACCGAGCCGGCCCAGGACGGCGAACGCTCGGCGGATCTCGACTGGCCCGGGCCGACGCCGCCCTATCTGATGTTGGGCTACCGCATGCCGGCCTTCGAGGCGAGCTCGAAGGTCACCGCCAGTCTCGATCTGATCGCTCAGCTACTCACCGCCGAGTCGGCGCCCCTCTATCGCGAGGTGGTGGTCGAGAAGCGCTGGGCCGACATCCTGTCGAGCTCCGCCTCCGCCCATCGCGACCCCTACCTGTTCACCCTGGTGGCGCGGGTCAAGGCGCCGGAGCTCATGGCCGACGTCGAGGCACGGGTGCAGCAGGCCCTCGCCGACCTCGCCGCCAAGCCGGTCGACGAAAAACGCCTCGAGCGCATCAAGTCCTACCTGCGCTACAGCTTCGCCGGTAGCCTGGACAGTCCCAGCGCGGTGGGATCCCAGGCTGCCTGGATGCTCAATCTCACCGGCGATCTCGGGGCCATCAACCAGCTCTACGCCACCTATCAGTCGCTGACGCCGGCGGACATTCAGCGCACCGCTCGGCAGATCTTCAAGGCCTCCCAGCGCACCAAGGTCACTCTCTCCCACAAGGGGACTCCGCAGGCCGATGGTGGCGAAGCGGCGGGCGAATCTTCACAAGGGGCCGGACAATGAGAACTGCGATCAATAACCGCTGCTTGGCCCTGGCCCTGATGCTGTGCTGTGCCCTGCCCACCGTCGCGTTGACGGTGCCGGCTCCCCCGGCGGTCGAGATGCTGACCCAGCGTCAGCCGGCGTCGCCGCTGATTGCCGTGCGCCTGCTCTTCGAGGTCGGCTCCGCCGATGATCCCGCCGGCAAGGAAGGCCTCGCCTGCCTGACCTCGGCGATGATCGGCCAGGCGGCGACCAGCGAGCGCTCCTTCGCCGAGCTGGTGGAAGCGCTCTATCCGATGGCCGCCGCCATCGAGGTGTCCTGTGATCGCGAGGTGACGGTGATCTCGGGCAGCGTCCATCGCGATCATCTCGAGGCCTACACGGAGCTTCTCCTCGAGGCGCTGCTGCGGCCGGCCTTCGCCGGCGACGACTTCGAGCGCAATCGCGAGCTGGCGACCACCTATCTGACCGCCAATCTCCGCTCCGGAAGTGACGAGCTGCTCGGCCTCGAGGCGCTCCAGGGGGCGATCTTCGCGGATCACCCCTACCAGCATCCGCCCCTCGGCACGGTGCAAGGGCTCGCCGCCATCGGCCTGGACGACATCCAGGCCTTCTATCGCTCCCACTATGTGCTGCGGCGATTGATCGTCGGCCTGGGAGGGGGCTTCCCGGAGAGCTATCCGGCTCACCTCGAGACGGCGCTGCGGGGCCTGCCGGAGGGCAAGGCGCGGGTCGGCGAGATTCCGGCGCCGAAGCCAATCGAGGGGCGGCATTTTCGGCTGATCGAGAAGGAAACCGCCTCGGTGGGCATCCATCTCGGTTTTCCGCTGCCGCTCGATCGCTCCGCTGCCGACTACTACCCCTTGATGGTCGCCAACAGCTTCCTGGGCGAGCACCGCACCTTCCATGGTCGCCTGATGCAGCAGCTGCGCGGCGTCCGCGGCCTCAACTACGGTGACTACTCCTACATCGAGTACTACGACAGCCCGCCCTTCACCAGCAACCCGACCCCGAACGTGCCGCGGCGGCAGCAGTACTTCTCGGTGTGGGTCCGTCCGGTGGTGCCGAAGACGGCTCATTTTGCCCTGCGCGCCGCCCTCTCGGAGGTCGACCGACTGATCGATCGCGGCCTGACCGAGGAGGAGTTCGAGCTCACCCGCGACTTCCTGATCAACTACTCCAAGCTTTGGGCGCGCTCCTTCGAGACTCGCCTCGGCTTCGAGCTCGACAGCCGTTACTACGGCATGCCTTCCTTCATCGCCGAGATCGAGCGCCGCCTGCGTGCTCTGACCGTCGAGGAGGTCAACGCGGCGGTGCGCAAGTACCTGTCGACGGATGACTACGTCGCGGTCCTGGTCACCGGCGATGGCGACGGCCTGCGGCAGGCGCTGGTCGCCGACGAAGCCAGCCCGATCACCTACGAGGCGGCGGTTCCGGAAGCGATTCAGAAAGCCGATCGAGAGATCGAGAAGCGGCCCATCGAGGCCACCCGCGTGGAGGTGATTCCGGTCTCCGAAATGTTCGAAGGCGGGCCGAAAAAGCCCGCCGCCGGGGGCCCTTCGTGAGCTTTGCAAGCACTTTGGGCTGAATATCCTGAAAAACTGACGATCTTGGAGTAAGAGGGTTTAGGTGTATGGGTGCCGCGTGCTACGCTGGCGCCCATGAGCGGGCCTAGCGAAGATTTGCTCGCGCGGCTCAGCGTCTTGGCCGAGCTGATTCTCTCGGCTCACAACGTTTCGCCGGACCGCGCCCAGGAAATCCTGACCGAGCTGATCAGCGCCATGTGGTTCAAGTACGACCGCATCGCCGATCCGGAGTCTTGGTTCGTGGCCGCCCTGCACGAAGCCTTGGAGCCCAGCGAGGGCTCGAACGGCCAATCTCAAGCTTCGAACGGATAGAAGGACGGGCCCGGTCCGAGGCGGGCTCGGCCGGGGCTGGGCAGCTTCACCTCACGACCGGTGAGGTCGCGGCCGACGCCGCCGACGCCGGGCAGCTCGACCTCGACCTCGCCCTCCGTCGACCAAGCGATCAGCCCGGCGTCTCCGCCGCCGTTGCGGTAGAGAATCGCTCGCGCCGGCGGCGCCACTTCGAGGGGGCCGACGAGCTGACCGTGGCGCAACTCCCGCTCGAGGAAGGCGAGGGCGTGGAAGCTCGGCCGGCGGCGTAGGACGCCGTCCTCCTCGGTGGTCAGCCCATAGCCGCGGGCCACCAACTGCCACCAGAAGATGCGCTCCACCAGGCCGGTGCCGAAGGCGAGCAAGAAGTAACGGGTCAGGTAGTGGGCCTGGACTTCTTCGCTCACCGAGACGGAGCGGCCGGCGGGCGAGTGGGGACCTTCCCAGAGGGGCCAGTTGACTTCGGTGATCCAGCTCCGGCCGCGACAGTTGCGGGCGGTTTCGGCGATCGCCTTGAGCAGGGTCACCTTGCCGACCGTGTCGAAGCCCACCTGGCGATTCTCGGGAGCACCGCGGCGGTCGACGTAGAGCAGGCTGGCCATGGCGTCGAAGCAGAGGTCGGTGTGACGCCAGTTGAGAGCCGCGGCGGTGGCGTGGAGCTCGAAGTCGATCACGCCCGGGCCGAGGATCTGGGTGCCGGGCCGCCGTCGCAGAATGCCGGCGGCGGTCTCGGCGAGCTCGAAGTACTCTCGCAGGTTCCACACTCCCCATTTGCTGCGATTGATCGCCTGGCCGATCTGAAAGGTGCTGCCGAAGGGTCGGAAACGCTCGGCGAGCTCCTCGATGGCGTGCCGCCAGCGCTCCGGGTCGCGCACCAGCTCACGGTTTTGAGGCAGCGCGAAGGTCAGCTCGTAGCCGCGTTGGGCGAGCTCTCGGGCGAGGCTCTCCTCGTCCCCGTGGTCTTCCTGCCAGGGGTGGAGGCGGAGCAGGATCTGGCGGACTCCGAGCTCGTCGACGGCGGTCAGCAGGGCCTCCGGATCTTCCGGCCAGGGACGTAGGCAGATGCCGGCTCCGGGCCACGGGGCGGGGCTCTGGTAGAGGTCGGCGGTGAGCTCACGGTAGCGTTTGCGAGCCGCCGGTAGGGCGCCGGCGGCGGCGGCCAGCTCGGCCGCATGCTGGGGAAAGTCGGCCATGCGGGTGCCGAGCTTCTCGAGCTTGCCGGCGTGTTGGTGAGGCTGATCCGAAAGGCGATCCCAGACCACCTTCTCGCGCGTTTCGGTGCCCTCCGGGACGTTCGGGATGTGGGCGTGGGCGTGGCGCGGCAACACCAGGTCGCGGAGCCATTGGGTCAACCCTCGAAGTCGGCCCCGCACCTGCTTCTTGATCCGGTTTTTGTTCAAGAAGCCGCGGTGGTAGCGCTGGTAGAGGTTTCGCTGGCGCTCACTCGCCGGACCCCAGTAGGCGTCGAGGAAGCGGCGTTGATCCTCTGGCCGGAAGATCATCAGGCGGCTGAGGTCGCGGCTGCGCTGACGGTCCGACAGGGAGGCGAGGCGGCGGGTGCGGTTGAGGTCGATGATGTGAAAGGCCAGGTTCGGGCCTTCGCCGTCGCCTCGCCGCGGCTCGATCAGGACATTGCCACTCGACATGTCGCGATGCAGGAAGCCGGCATCGTGCATTCGCCGCAGGCTCTGGCCGAGGCCGGTGAGGACCGCCTCCGGGTCGAGGTGGGGAAACTCCTGGCCTTCCTCACCGACATTGCGGGCGCGGAAGAAGTAGCGCGCCTCGACCACTTCGCCGAGGTAGCGGCAGAGATAGAAAGAGGGACCGTCCGGGCGCTTCGACTCGGCGAGGAGCACCGGCTCCGGGGTCAACAGGCCGGCGGCGCCGAAGGCCACCGCCGTTCGCCAGCTGCGCTCCGCCTTGCTGCCTTTGATTCGACGATCGAGGCGCTGCCGGCGGCTGGCATTGCGGAACTGCTTGACCACCACCTCGACGCTGCCGTCGGCGGTCTCGAAAAGGGTTCGGTAGAGGTAGTTGCGCCCCCAGTGAAGGGTTTCGATGGCCGCCGCCGGATCGAGGGCGTGGGCCACCGTCGCCGCCAGGTCGGCGGGCTGGTAGGCGGACGCGACCCGGCCTTCGAAGCCCTCCACCTCGAAGGGCTCGCCGAAATCGGCCACGGCAGAGGCCGGTGGCGCCGCCACGGTCAGTCCAATCCCTTCATCAGGTTTGCCGGTTTTCGGAGATGGGCGTCAGCGGTCGGCCGCAGCAGATTCGGGGACATACGGATTGGCGCTGAAAGTCGGTGAGAGGGTCGGACTAGACTTCCGTCACGTTGAAGTTTTCCTGGTGCAGCTCGGGGTCGCTCTGCAGCAGGATGCGGCCACCGAGCTCGCGCTCGAGTTCCGAGAGGATCGACAGCTCATCCGCCTGCAGCGCCTGGGCAACGTCCGGGTGGACGCGTAACAGCAGCTCCGAGCCGGCGGCTCCGGTGACCACCTTGAGCACTTCCCGGCGTAGCTTGAGGCAGATGGTCGAGAGCGACTGGATGCGTCCCGAGCCGCTGCAATGGGGGCACGGTTGGGTGAGCAGTCGCTGGAGATTGGCGCGGCTGCGCTTGCGGGTGATCTCGACCAGGCCGAACTCCGAGATCGACAGCACCTTGGTCTTGGCGCGATCCTTGTGGAGCTCGGTCTCGAGCAGGGCGAAGACCTCTTCGCGGTGCTCCGCTTCGACCATGTCGATGAGGTCGATCACCAGAATGCCGCCGAGGTCGCGCAGGCGAATCTGGCGGACGATCTCGCGCACCGCCTCGAGGTTGGTCTTGAGCACCGTGTCCTCGAGGTTCCGCTGCCCGACGAAGCGACCGGTGTTGACGTCGATCGCCACCAGTGCCTCGGTGGGATTGATCACGATGTAGCCGCCGGACTTGAGCCAGACCTTGCTGCGCAGGGCGGCCTCGATCTGGGTCTCGATGCCGAACTGCTCGAACAGGGACGAGTCCTGGCCATAGAGCTTGACCTTGCCGACCAGGCGCGGCTGCACCTGGTCGAGAAACTCGACGATGCGCTCGTAGGTCTCTTCGCCGTCCACCCACAGCACCGTGAAGTCTTGGGTCACGACATCCCGCACCACCCGTAGGGCGAGGTCGAGGTCGCGATGCAGCAGGGTCGGTGCGGAAACCTTCGAGGCCCGCGAGCGCACCCGGTGCCAGAGCGAGTTGAGGTAGTCGAGGTCGCTGGTGAAGTCATCCCGCTCGCGCCCTTCGCCGACGGTGCGGACGATCAAGCCGCCGCTCGCCGGCGGCAGCCCCTCGAGGAGCTCGATCAGGCGATTGCGCTCGTCCTCTTCTTCGATGCGGCGCGACACCCCGAAGTGGCGGACCGTGGGCAGCAGCACCAGATAGCGTCCGGGCAGGGTGACGTGGGTGCTGATGCGGGCTCCCTTGTTGGGCAAGGGGTCCTTCACCACCTGCACGATGATTTCCTGGCCGGCCTTGAGGAGATCGTCGATCGAGAGGTCCTCCGGCGCCGTCAGATCGTGAACATCTTCCTGCGCCAGATCCAGGCCTTCCACCGCGTCGACGTTCTCCACCACGTCGCTGACATAGAGAAAGGCGTCACGCTCGAGGCCGATGTCGACGAAGGCCGCCTGCATGCCAGGCAAAACACGGGTCACCCGTCCCTTGTAGACGTTGCCCACCAGACCCCGGTGGCGCTTGCGCTCGACGAAGATCTCCGTCAGGCGATCGTCCTCGAGCACCGCGATACGAGTTTGGTGGGGATCGCTCTCAACGAGCATTTTGTTGGCCAAGGGGCGTCGTCTCCTCACTCCGGGGCGGCACTGTGGCGAATCACTGTGACGAATTACCACGTCGCCGGTCGGCCGAATTGTACCCCTGACTTTGGCCTCTAACGATTGACGTAGCGGCGCAGGTCGATGCCCAGGATCAGGCCGGTGGCGATGAAGTTGATCAGGGTGAAGGAGCCGCCGTAGGAGAGAAAGGGCAGCGGGATGCCGGTGATCGGCAGCAGGCCGACCACCATGGCGGTGTTGTAGGCGACGTGGAAGCCGAGCAGGGAGATCAGGCCGACCACCAGCAGGATGCCGCCGCGATCGCGCGCTCGCAGGGCGATGCGCAGGGCACTCACCATGTAGAGCAGGTAGAGGCCGAGAACGACCGCGACGCCGAAGAAGCCCCATTCTTCGGCCAGCACGGCGAACACGAAGTCGGTGTGGCGGGCTGGCAGGAAGCGCAGCTGGCTCTGGGTGCCCTGGCCGTAGCCTTTGCCGGTGAGCTCGCCGGAGCCGACGGCGATCTTGCTCTGCTGCACCTGGTAGCCGGCACCGAGGGGATCGCTTTCGGGGGATAGGAAAGTGATCACCCGCTCCTGCTGATAGTCCTTCATGCCGAAGTGCCAGCCCACCGCTCCGAGGGCGAGCACCACCAGGGCGGTGGCGATCAGAAAGCGCAGGCGAAGGCCGGCGATCAGCATCATGCCGGCGGCCAGGGGCACGAACATGGCGGCGCTGCCGAGGTCCGGCTGGAGGGCGATCAAGGCCATCGGCATACCGACGATGGCGCAGGCGGTGGCGATCTGGCGCAGGTCGAGGTGGCGCTCACCGGCGGAGGCCAGGTAGCGGGCCAGGAACAGGGCGGTGGTGAGCTTGGCGAACTCCGCCGGCTGGCCCAGCCGAACACCCCCGATGGTGAGCCAGGAACGGGTGCCGCCGGGGCCTTCGCCGAAGATCAGGACCACCACCAGCAAGGCGAGCCCGCCGAGGTAGAAAAAGGGCGAGAAGTCCACCAGGTCGTGGTAATCGATCGCCAAGGTGACCAGCAGCAGCACCAGGCCCAGACCGACCCAGACGGCCTGCCGCGGCAGGTAGTCGATGCTGAGCTCGGCGCTCGCTGATTGCACCGTCGCCAGGCCGATGGCGGCGAGCAAGAGGGTGGCGGCCAGCAGGCCGCTGTCCACCCGCGACGCACCGGCGAAGGTGCGCCGTTCCTCAGGCAGTCCCAGCGCGGCTCGCGAAGAACTCTTCATAGAGGGCCTTGGCGATCGGGGCGGCACCGGAGGAGCCGCTCTCACCGTGTTCGGCGAACACCACGATCACCAGCTGCGGGTCGTCCGCCGGGGCGAAGGAAGCGAACCAGCCGTGGTTGCGCAGATTGCCGCTCAGCTCGCCATCCACCTTGGCGCGCGAGATCACCTGCACGGTGCCGGTCTTGCCGGCGACCTCGACGTCGGCGAGGCGGGCGTTCCAGTAGGCGGTGCCGGTGGGGGCGTTGACCACCGCTCTGAGCCCGTCACGGATGGGGTCGAGCCAGCGCATCGAGCCCGGCAGGCGCGGTGGCGGCTCTTCGCCGAAGGCGCCGCGGACGAGATGGGGGCGCACCAGGGCGCCACCGTTGGCGACCGCCGCCATCAGGCGAGCGGTCTGCAGCGGGGTGACCAGCAGCGGGCCCTGGCCGATGGCCACCGAAATGGTCTCGCCGGCGTACCAGCGGGTGCCGCGGGTTTTCTCGCTCCAGGCGTTGTCGGGCACCAGACCGACCTTCTCGCCGGAGAGGTCGACTCCGGTGGCGGTACCCATGCCGAAGGCGCGGGCGTAGCGGGCGATGGTCTCGATGCCGAGGGTCTGACCGAGGTGGTAGAAGTAGACATTGCAAGACCGCTCGATGGCCTCTCGCAGGTTGACCCAACCGTGGCCGGAGCGACGGTCGCAGCCGAAGCGGTGGCCGTAGATGGTGGCCGAGCCGCGACAGTAGACCCGTTCGCTCTCGTTGATCACGCCTTCCTGCAGGCCAGCGAAGGCCATGATGATCTTGAACACCGAGCCGGGGGCGTAGGAGTTGCGAACGGTGCGGTTCTGCAGCGGATCTTGGGGATCGTCGAGAAGAGCCTGCCACTGCTTGGCACCGAGGCCGCGGGCGAACTGGTTGGGGTCGAAGGGCGGCGACGACACCATCGCCCGGATCTCGCCGTTGCGCGGATCGAGGGCGACCACCGCACCGGTGCGGTCGCGCATCAGCTCTTCCGCCGCCTGCTGCAACCGCAGGTCGAGCGTGAGGTGGAGGTCCTGGCCCGGGTCGGCGGGCTTGCGATGCTGTTCCTGCAGCGACTTGCCGCGGCTGTCGACCACCACCACCTGTTGACCGGCGCCGCCGCGCAGGGCGCTGTCGTAGGTTTGCTCGATGCCGTCCTTGCCGATGCGGTCGCCGGGGAGAAAGCCCGGCTGGGTGGCGAGGTCCTGCTTCGAAACGTGGCCGATGTAACCGAGCACGTGGGCGGTCTGGGGGCCATGGCGATAAAGGCGCAGCGGCCGGGCGCGAATTTCGAACTCGGGGTGCTCGCGGCCGGTGACGCTCATCTGGGCGACCTGCGCCAGGGTCAGGTTGCCGGCCACCGGCACGGGCACGAAGTCGGGTCGGTTGCTGGCTTTCTCGAGCTCGGCGGCGAGGCGCTCCACCGGCCGCTCGAGGACGCCGGCGGCGAACACCAGGCTGGCGGCGATGTCGTCGGCGCGGCTGCGATCGAGCATCAGGTCGTAGCTCGGGATGTTCTCCACCAGCACTTTGCCGTGGCGGTCGAAGATCAGGCCGCGGGGGGCGCGGATCGAGAGCTTGCGGAGTCGGTTGTTGTCCGCCAAGTTGGCGTAGTGGGCACCGCGCACCAGTTGGTGGTACCAGTAGCTGCCGGTGATCAAGGTGATCACCGTGACCACCAAGACGGTGAGCGCCCGCACGCGGATGAGCAGCACCTCGCGGTGCTCCCGGACGGCGCGCATGTCGGTTCTCTGGCTCATCCCATCTGCAGGCGATCCATGCGTCGCCTTCGGCGTCGGTCGGAGCTGCCTCGCCACCAGCCGGCGAGGGAGTAGAGCAGCGAACCCAAGATACCGCAGGCCACCGCCTTGAGGAGCAGTACCAGAGGGGCCGGGAATGGCGGTGAGGGCAGCAGGATGGCGGTCAGGCCGAGCACGATGAGCTGTTGCGCCAGCACCGCACCGGCGACCAACGGCAAAACCCCGATGGCGCGCTCGATGACCAGCCGCTGCACCACCTTGGCGGCGGCGTAGCCGATCAAGGTGTTGGCGCAGCCATAGAGGCCGAACAGGCCGACCGTCAGAGAGTCCTGGATCAGGCCCGCCACCAGGCCGCCGAGGAGCCCGCCGAGGGAGTCCCCGTCGAGGCCGTTGAGCACCACCAAAATGGCGAAGAAGTCGAGGTAGACCACCAGCGAGGGCGCCAATCGCAAGGCGATCGAGTGCACCAGGAGAACGATCACCAGGGCGGCGAGGTAGCGGCTAGGGCGCACTGGAACCCTCCTCCAGGATTTCTTCCGGCAGCGGCGAAGGGGCCAGCAGGTAGACCTGATCGAGACGGTCGGGATCGACCGCCGCCGACAGCCGGATGCGGTAGAAGAGGTCGTCCCCCGGCGAGACGTCGGAAACGGTGCCGATCGGGATGCCGCGCGGGAAGACGCCGTCGATGCCCGAGGTCAGTACCTGATCCCCTTCTTGGATGTCGGCGCGCAAGGGTAGGAAGTCGAGCTCGAGGCCGCTGGCACCGCTGCGCACCACGCCCTGGCGTCGGGTGCGCTCGATCATGGCGCCGACGGCGGCGGTCTGGTCGGTGATCAGCTGGACCTTGGCGTAGGGCGGTGCCACTTGCACGATGCGACCGAGTAGTCCGGCGCTGGTGATCACCGCCTGGTTGATCTCGACCGGGGTTTCGCCGACGTACAGGATCAGGCTGCGCAGCCAGTTGCTGCGGTCGAGGAACACGACATCCGCCACCGACAGCTCGAGACCCGGGGGACGTTCGTACTGCAGGGCCAGCGAAAGGGCGGCGAGGTCCGACTCGACCTGCCGCAACCGGGTGACCTCGATCTCGAGCTGCTCGATCTCGCGCCGCAGATCGCGATTGCGGTGGATGATCTCGGACTGGCGGCGCAGACCCTCGAGAAAGCGCGCCGCCCGAGCGCTGACCGCCGAGACGCCGCGCGGGATCGGCGCCACCAGACGCAATACCAAGCCTTCGAGAAAGTTGTCGCCGGCGCTGCGCGAAGGTGCCTGCAGAGCCAGCAGGAGAAGCTGCGCCGCCACCACGAAGACCAGTAACCAGGCGGTGCGGCGTTCGTCCACGGGTCAGTCGCCGGACGACGAGGCGGTGACGGTGCCGATCATCGAATCGAGACTTTGCGCAGCAGGTCGAAGTCCGACAGCAGGCGACCGGTGCCGAGCACCACCGAAGCCAGGGGATCTTCCGCCAGCACCACCGGCAGACCGGTCTCCTCGCGCAGGCGCTGATCGAGGTTGCGCAGCAGGGCGCCGCCGCCGGAGAGCACGATGCCCTTGTCCATGATGTCGGCGGAGAGCTCCGGCGGAGTGCGCTCGAGGGCCATGCGCACCGCGTCGACGATGGTGGCCACCGGCTCGGCGAGGGCGTCGCGAATCTCCTCGTCGCTGATCATCAAGGTCTTGGGAACCCCTTCGACCAGGTCGCGACCCTTGATCTCCATGCGGATCTCGTCCTTCAGGGGATAGGCGGAGCCGAGCTCCCACTTGATCTGCTCGGCGGTGCGCTCACCGATCAACAGGTTGTACTTGCGCTTCAGGTGCTGGATCACCGCTTCGTCCATCTCGTTGCCGGCGATGCGCACGGAGCGGCTGTAGACGGTGCCGGCGAGGGAGATGACGGCGACGTCGGTGGTGCCGCCCCCGATGTCTACGATCATGTTGCCGGAAGGCTCGGTGATCGGCAGGCCGGCACCGATCGCCGCCATCATCGCCTGCTCCACCAGGAAGACCTCCGAGGCGCCGGCGCGCATCGCCGAGTCCTTGACGGCGCGCTTCTCCACCTGGGTGATCTCCGAAGGCACGCCGATCACGATGCGCGGATGAACGTACATCTTGCGCCCGTGTGCCTTCTTGATGAAGTACTCGAGCATGCGCTCGGTGACCTCGAAGTCGGCGATCACGCCGTCCTTCATGGGGCGGATGGACTCGATATTGCCCGGGGTGCGGCCGAGCATCTGCTTGGCCTCGGCTCCCACCGCCTCGATGCGATTGGTGAGCTTGTTGATCACCACCACCGAGGGCTCGCGGACGACGATGCCCTGATTGCGGGCGAACACCAGGGTGTTGGCGGTGCCCAGATCGATGGCGAGATCCTTCGAGAAATGGCGCAGCAGCGATGCGAGCGGCATGGGTCTTCCTTTGAAGCGTCGAGGGCAGAGCAGGGCCCGACCCCGGGGTCACGGCGAGCGGTTGCGAAGCGCTAGAGGGGCTCGACGAATACGCGTTGACGCTTGGCGGTTTCGTTGCCCCAGACGTCACGCGCCCGGACCTGGATAAAGCTCCAACCCTCGTTGGCGAGCTGGATAGTCTTGAAGAAGGAGCCGTCGGCGGCTGCTTGAATCGGCTCCCCGTCGATCTCGACGACGGCCCCCGGCTCGGTCCTTCCACCGATGAGCACGATATTACCGTAGGCACTGGCTTTTTCGAGCTCCAATAGCGGTGGAATTTCGTCTTTCTCCAGGCTGTCCTGGGAGAGGGACGAGATGCGGAATCGGCGCGGTGGGCTCCAGGGTCCGAGGAAGCCGCCGCGGGAGATGGCGGCGACCCGCCACTGGAAGCTGCCGCCGCCTCGAATTCCGAGCCGTGCCCGTGGCCGCGAGCGGTCGTCGACGTCGATCACGTTGTCGACGAACAGGGAGTTGCGGGACACCTGCAGGGCGTAGCGCGCGGCGCCTTCGACGTTCGCCCAGGTGAGCAGGATCTCGCGTTCGCGGTCCGAGTCGAGCTGGAAGTTGTCCTGCGGTGCCAGCGGCTCGCTGCGGCCCGGCAGGCTCTGCGTCGAGCTCAGCCGGTCGTTGACCTGCTGGACCTGCTCGAGCTCTTCGAGGTCCTGGCTGTCGCCGCCCTCGGTGGCCACTTCGACGCGGCCGCGGAAGGCGCCGAAGCGCGCCTGGCCGGTGGACTCCTGGTAGCTGACGTAGGCCTCCGAAGCCTCCTCGACGCGCGCCGAGGCGGACGGCGTGGTGACCACCGCCGGCTGACTGGCGGTGTTGAGGTTGACCCAGCCGTACTGCATGTCGATGGAGCGCGATTCGTCACCGCTGGCCCGCTGCCGGGAGACGATGAAGGAGGTGTTGGCGCTGACCGTGTAGAGAGTGCCGTCGTCGAACAGGATTTCCGCCGAGCCATCGTTGGAGGTGCGCACGTAGTCGCCCGAGCGCAGCGGAATGCGGGAGCGCGCTCCCTGCCATTCGCCGGTCTCGCCGCGCCGGAACTCGACGTTGCCCTGCACCGCGATGAAGCTCGCTTCACCGCGCTCCACGGAGCGCTCGAGGGGCTCGAGGATGGCGCGCAGGACGTTGCGGCTCAGCAGGCCCGAGGTCACTGCTTTGCGGTAGTTCTCCACCGCCTGGGCGCGTCGCGCCTCCTGCAGATAGCGCAGGCCGGTCTCGTACTCGCCGCGGAAACGCGACATGCCTTCGTGGGCGTTGACCTTGGTGGCCAGCCCGCTGGCTTCGGCGATGAGGTCCGCAGCCTCCCAGCGACGGGCGTACTCTTCCCATTGGCGATAGCCCACCAAGGAGACCGCGACGAGGGCGACGAGAAAGAAGAAAATCGCCCAGCCGCGCAGCGAATCCACCGACAACGTGTACCATCGGCGCTGCACATGCAGGGTGGGGTGCGATTTGCGGTCTTGGCTCATGGCGGGCCCTGGTCCTACCGGCGTTCTCGCCGGCCGCAGACTGAGAAAGACGACTATATATCGCGGCCATCGAAGCTTCTCGCGAAGCGCTTCGTCTTGCCGGGGCTCGAAGCCCCTTGGTAAAGTCTTCGCCCCCCGTTCCGGGGTGAAAGGAGTCCCCTAATGCTCAAGGTCTTCCGCGACAACCTCAAGTACCTCAGCTGGATCCTCTGGCTCGTGATCGCGGTCTTCATTCTGTTCGTGTTCGTCGACTTCGGCTCCGCGGGTCGTGGTCTGGCTGGCAACAACACCGCCGCCGCGGTGGTCAACGGCGAAGAGATCGGTTTCGACGAGTTCCGCTCCCAGTACCGCAACCTGGAGCAGCGCTTCCGCCAGATCTATGGCGACCAGTACTCGTCCGAGCTCGCCGAGCAGCTTCGTCTGCCACAGCAGGCCCTGCAGCAGGTGGTCGATCGCCGGCTGCTGCTGCGCGAGGCCGACAAGCTCGGCATCCGGGTGTCGAACCAGGAGGTTCGCGACGCCGTGCTCGACATCCCCTGGCTGCAGGACGACCAGGGCAACTTCGTCGGTAGCGAGGAGTACCTGTCGATTCTCGACCGCAGCCGCATCTCGCCGGAGGCCTTCGAGGACGACCTGCGTCAGCAGATCACCCTGGAGCGTCTCAACCGGGTGCTGGCGGAGAGCCTCTACATTCCCGACGAGGCGGTCGAGAAGTCCTACCGAGAGCAGACCGAGCGGGCTTCGATCCGCTACCTGATGCTGCCCGAGAACACCCTGAAGGAAGAGGGCAGGGCGACCCGCGAGGAGCTCAAGGCCTACCTCGAGGCGAACCCCGAGGACTTCCGCTTCGGTGAGCGGCGGCGGGTCTCTTTTCTGCTGGTCGACAACGGTCGGATGCGCAATGAGGTCACCGTCGAGGATGACGCGGTGCGCGCCTACTACGACGCCAACCCCGACGAGTTCACGCAGGAAGAGCAGGTGCAGGCCCGGCACATTCTGCTGCGTACCAGTGACGAGCGCGATCTCGATCAGGCCAAGGTCGAGCTCGAGGCGATTCGGGCGCGCATCGAGGGCGGCGAGGGCTTCGCTCAGGTCGCCTCCGACACCAGCGACGATCCCGGCAGTGCCGGTCGCGGCGGTCATCTCGGCTTCTTCGGCCGGGGCCGTATGACGCCAGAGTTCGAGAAGGCCGCCTTCGAGTCGCCCCAGGGCGAGCTCATCGGGCCGATCGAAACGCCCTTCGGTGTGCATCTGCTCGAGGTCACCGGCCGTCTCGACGCCGGCCTGCAGGAGTTCGACAAGGTGCAGGCGCGGATTCGCAGCAAGCTGCTCTCGGAGCAGGTGGTGTCAGCCTCGGAGCAGAAGGCCACCGAGCTGACGGCTCAGCTCGGCGAGGCCGGAAGCGTCAATCTCGACGCCCTCACCGCCCTCGCCGAGGACGAGGCGGCGGTCTCGATCAACTCGCCGGAGCCCTTCGGCCAGGAGGATCTGATTCCCGGTCTCGGGCGGGCGCCGGAGTTCATGACGGCGGTCTTCGAGCTCGCCACCGGGGCGATCGGAGATCCGATCAAGGTGCCCCGGGGTTGGGCCCTGCCGCTGGTGCGGGAGGTGCTCGAGCCGCGCGCCCCGGAGCTGGTCGAGGTCGAGACCAAGGTACGGGCCGCCGCCGAGAAGGAAAAGCGTCAGCAGCTCGCGATGGATCGCATCGCTGCCGCCAAAGCTGACATCGAAGGTGGCGACAAGACCCTCGATGCAGTGGCCGAAGACCTCGGTCTGACGGTCGAAGAGAGCGATTCCTTCGGCACCGGTGGGGTGGTCGAAGGGCTCGGCTTCAGTCCGCGCATCGCCGAGGCCGCCATGGGTCTCGATGTCGGCGCCGTCGACGGTCCTTACGGCACCAACCAGGGGGCCGTGCTGTTCGAGGTCACGGATCGCGTCGTCTACGATGCGGCGGCCTTCGAGGAGGCGCGCTCCGGCACCCGGGCCCGGCTCGAGAATCAGGAGCTCGGCCAGCTCCTCTCGTCGCTCCTTCAGCAGCGACGTTTGGAGTCCGATATCTCCTACTCGCGCCAGCTCCAGGAGGACCTCGGCTTGGTCGAGGTCAGCGGGTGATCGTCTCCTGATCGCCTATCTGCGGGGTCGGCTGCTCAGTAAGAGCCCGGAGTCGGTCGTCCTCGACACCGGGGGTGTGGGCTATCGCGTCCACATCCCCGTCTCCACCTACTACGAGATCGAACGCCTCGGCGGCGACGCCGAGGTCAGCCTCCATATCCACACCCACGTGCGGGAGGACGATCTCTCGCTGTTCGGATTCTGGACCGATACGGAACGCCAGCTCTTCGAGCTGTTGATCGGAGTCTCCGGCATCGGGCCGCGGCTGGCCCGGGTGGCGCTGTCGGGCATGGCGCCGGGAGATCTCGTGATCGCCATCGCCGGCGGTGACCTGGTCAAGCTCAACGGCATCCCCGGGGTCGGCAAGAAGACCGCCGAGCGCATGATCTTGGAATTGCGCGACAAGGTGCGGGACGTCGGCATCGAAACCGCCGAGCCGCTGCCGATGGGGGCCGACGATGGACTGGTTTCGGCCCTGGTCAACCTCGGCTACCGTCAGAACCGCGCCGAGAAGGCGGTCGCCGAAGCCCGCCGCGAGCATCCCGAGGGCGAGTTTTCGGACCTTCTGCGCGCCAGCCTGCGACGCCTGTCGCGAGCTTGAGCCGAGTTCTCGCCGAGGGCTCCCGACAGGCACGTCGGGCGCCATAGAATGGCTCCATGGATTACGAACGGGAGATCCTGTCCGCTGCGGCCTTTCCGGAAGATCTGCGCTCGGAGGCCAACCTGCGTCCGCGGGAGCTCACCGAGTACATCGGCCAGGAGAAGCTGGTCGAGAACCTGCGCATCTTCATCCACGCCGCTCGCGGTCGCGAGGAGGCCCTCGATCACGTCTTGCTGTTCGGTCCGCCGGGCCTCGGCAAGACCACCTTGGCGCACATCATCGCCCAGGAGATGGGGACCGCCATCCGGGTGACCTCCGGGCCGGTGCTGGAGAAGGCCGGCGACCTGGCGGCGGTGCTGATCAACCTCGAGCCCGGGGACGTGCTGTTCATCGATGAGATCCACCGCCTCGGTCCGACCGTCGAGGAGATCCTCTACCCGGCCCTCGAGGACTTCGCCCTCGACCTGATCCTCGGACAGGGTCCCTCGGCGAGCACCGTGCGCCATGACCTGCCGCGCTTCACGCTGGTCGGGGCCACCACCCGGGCCGGCCTGATCTCGTCGCCGTTGCGCGCCCGCTTCGGCATCGTCCACCGCCTCGACTTCTACCGCCCGGCGGAGCTCACCACCATCGTCGAGCGCTCGGCGGCGATCCTCGGCGTGCCGATCGACGGTCCCGGCGCGACCGAGATCGCTCGCCGCTCCCGCGGCACGCCGCGCATCGCCAACCGCCTGCTGCGGCGGGTGCGCGACTTCGCCGAGGTCAAGGCCGAAGGCGAGATCGATCAACCGATCGCCCGGCAGGCCCTACATCAGCTCGAGGTCGACGATTACGGCTTCGACGACCTCGACCGCAAATTGCTGACCACCCTGATCGAGCACTATGGCGGCGGGCCGGTGGGCCTCAAGGCCCTGGCGGCGGCGGTCGGGGAGGACCAGGGAACCCTGGAAGATCTCTACGAGCCCTACCTGATCCAGGAGGGTTTCCTGCAGCGCACGCCGCGCGGCCGAGTGGCGACGGCGCGGGCCTACGAGCATCTCGGATTTCCGCCCCCGGCGGGCTCGCCGATGCCGCTCTTCGACTAGCGCCGTCTTCTACTGATCCTCACTTGACGCGCCCGGCTTCGGGCTGCTCCCTTTCGCGATCATGAACCACACACCGACTCTTCCAGTTGCCTCCGAAAGATCCTTGGACGCCATCTTCTCGCCCCGATCGGTGGCGGTGATCGGTGCCTCCCGCAAGGTCGGCTCGATCGGCTATTCACTGATCCACAATCTGCTGCTGGCGGAGTTCGACGGCCCCATCTTTCCGGTCAATCCGGGAGCCCGCTCGATCCACTCCTTGAAGGCCTATCCATCGGTGGCGGCGATTCCCGATGCGGTCGATCTGGCGATCGTGGCGGTGCCCAAGGAGCTCGTGCCGACGATCGTCGACGAGTGTCTGGCGGCGAAGGTCAAGGGTCTGGTGGTGATCACCGCCGGCTTCGGCGAGACCGGCGCCGCCGGGGCTGCCATCGAAGCTCAGCTTCGCGACCAGGTGCGAGCAGCGGGTGTCCGGATGGTCGGCCCGAACTGCATGGGGGTGATCAACACCGCCGCTGGGGTGCACCTCAACGCCACCTTCGCGCCGACGCCGGCGAACCCGGGCTCGATCGGCTTCGTCAGCCAGTCCGGAGCCCTCGGGGTGGCGATTCTCAATGTCGCCGAGAACCTCGGCATCGGCCTCACTCAGTTCGTGTCGATGGGCAACAAGGCCGACGTCTCCGGCAATGACCTGCTCGAGTATTGGGAGCACGACGACTCGACCCACGTCATCGCCATGTATCTCGAGTCCTTCGGAAACCCGCGCCACTTCACCCAGATCGCCAAGCGGGTGAGCCGCAAGAAGCCGATTCTGCTGGTCAAGTCGGGCCGCACCGATGCCGGTGCGCGGGCCGCCTCGAGCCACACCGGAGCGATCGCCGGCGCCGACGTCACCGCCTCCGCCTTCCTCGCCCAGTGCGGCGTGCTGCGCGCCAACACCATCGAGGAGCTGTTCGACGTCGCCCTCGCCCTCGATCGTTGCCCATTGCCCAACGGTCGGCGGGTCAGCATCGTCACCAATGCCGGCGGTCCGGCGATCATGGCGACCGATGCCTGCGTCAACCAGGGGTTGGAGATGGCCGAGCTGTCGTCCGCGACCACCGCCTTGCTGCGGCGCCTCTTGCCCGCCGAAGCGAGCGTCGCCAACCCGGTCGACATGATCGCGTCGGCGACGCCGGAGCATTACGAGGCGACGCTGCAGGCGTTGATCGACGATCCCGAGGTCGACCTCGCCATGGCGATCAACGTCACTCCGATCCTGACCCATCCGATGGATGTGCTCGAGGCCGTGTCGCGGGTGGCCCGAAGCTCCGAAAAGCCGATCCTGGTGGTGATGATGGCGACGGACGAGTTCTACGAGTCGATCAGAGGGGACGAGCGGCACCCGCCGGTCTATCGCTTTCCGGAACCGGCGGCGCGGGCGCTGGCGATGCTGTCGTCCTACGGTGAGTGGCGGCGCCGCCCGGTGTCCAACGGTCCGCCCGTCTTCGAGGTCGACGACGAAGCCGTCGGGGCGCTCCTCGAGTCCGTCGACGCGGGCTATCTCGAGCCGGCGCAGGCCTTTCGAGTGCTCGAGCTCTATGGCCTGGCGGTGGCCCCGTGGCGCCAGGTCGCGACGCCTGCGGAAGCGCTGGCGGCGGCCGAAGAGCTGGGTTTTCCGGTGGTGCTCAAGGCGATCGCTCCGGGATTGGTCCACAAGAGCGACCTGGGGGCGGTGCGGCTGAGCCTCGCGGATGGCGCCGAAGTCGAGGCCGCGGCGCGCGACATGACCGAAGCCTTGACCAGGGCTGGCCACCCGCCCAGCGGCTTCCTGGTTCAACGCATGGTGTCCGATGGCGGACACGAGGTGATCTTCGGGATCTCCAGCGATGCCCGTTTCGGCCCGCTGCTGATGTTCGGTCTGGGGGGCAAGTACGTCGAGGTCTTCCAAGACGTGCGCTTCGGGGTCACGCCCCTCGACCGTCACGAAGCCGAGCAGATGATTCGCGGTATTCGCGGCTTCGGCCTGCTCGAGGGAGTGCGCGGTGAAGCTCCCGCCGACCTCGACGTCCTGGTCGACACGCTGCTGCGCCTGGCCCAGCTCGCCACCCGCCACCCCCGCCTCGCCGAGCTCGACATCAACCCCTTCCTCGCCGGAGGCGGCGGCCGCACCGCCCAGGCGGTGGATGTGCGCATCCGGGTCGAGGCGCCGCCGACCGGCGCCGTCTGAGGCGCGATCGTTCGAACCAGCAGCGTTCCTAGCGGGTGTTTTCCCGGTGGGCCTCGTAGTAGGCGCGCAGGATGGCGTTGATGCGGCTCTGGTAGCCCCGCCCCTGGCTTTTCAGCCAGCTCAGAACGTCCTCATCGAGGCGAATGGTGAGCTGTTTCTTGCGCGGCGGCACCACCACCTTGGCGTGGCGGAAGAACTCGGCATCGAGCTCGGGAAGGTCCGAGTAGTCGATGGTCTCATCGGTCAGCGCGTCGAGGCGCTTCAAGTCGCTCGTCGTAGTGTTTTCGCTCACGGCTGTTGGCCTTTCTCATCGAGATGATGCGTGTGTTCTCGCCGCGTGGGGTATGGGCGATCACGACCACCCGGCCGGCGAGACTTCCCGGGGTGACGAAGCGTTGTTCGCCGTCGCCGAACCGTTCGTCCTCGAGGGTCAAACACGGACCGTCGAAGACGAGCTCCGCGTCGCGGAAGTTCAAGCCGTGCTTGAAGAGATTTCGTTGGTATTTTCGCCAGTCCCATTCGAGCGACAACTGTAACTCCATTTGTAGTTACATTCAAAGTCACAGCCTTCTGCATCGGAGAAGACGGAACTCCCGAGGGGGAATCGCTCGTGAGGTTCGACTAGTGCGGCGGCAGCAGGGCTTCGCCGTCGTGGCGAAACTCGGCCAGGAGGCGTCGGGCGCGCCGCCAGCCGGCGAGAGCTCCGCGAAGGCGCCGGGGGTGGCGGAGGAGATCGCGCAGATCGCGCAGCAGCAGCCGGGAGCGGGCCGCGGAGAAGTCGTGGCCGAGAAGCTGCGCCACGGCCAGCCAACGGTTGCCGTAGATCCAGCTCCACTGCTGCACGCTGCCGCCGGCGGTGGTCGAGCCGGCGTGGAGGGCGCGCGCCGCCGGTACTGAGAGGGCGCGCCAGCCGGCGCGTCGCAAGCGCCCGGCGAGCTCGGCGTCCTCGTAGTAGGAATGCAGACGTTCATCGAACACTTGGCCGAGATCGCTCTTTGCTTGCTCGAGGGCCCGGCGTCGATAGAGGGCGACGGTCGCCGAAACGCCGAACACCCGGCGCGCCGGCAGGCCTGCCTCGAAAATCTCACCGTGGCCGATCTGGACCGCTTGCCACCAGCGGTTCCACTCCAGCCCGAGGCCATCGACCAGGTGGGGCTGGCGAAGCTGCAGGTTGGCACCCTGGGCGGCACCGGCCTGGGGGTCGGCCGCCAGGCCGGCGGTGAGCTCGGCACACCAGCCGGGCTGGATCAGGGCATCGTCGTTGATGGTGGCGACCAGCTCGCCCGACGATGCCGCGATGCCGGCGTTGGTGGCGGCGGCGAAGCCACCGGGTGCCGGGGCGTCGAGGCGCAGATCGGCCGCCTCGCCCGCGTCATCGAGGTCGAGGTCGGCCGGCGCCACCAGGACGATCTCGAGGTCTTTTCCGCCATCGGCGCGCAGGGCTTCGAGGCAGGCGCGCAACCAGGGGCTCTTGCCGAGGGTCGGCACGATCGCCGAAAGGTGGGCGCTCGCCAGGCTTCCACGGTGCGGGCTCACCACCAGTGGAGCTCCGCGCGGTCGAGCACGACGCCGTTGGGACGGCCACGCTTCTTGGGTAACCGCGCCGCGATCACCAGCGGCGCTCCCTCGGGCCACTCGAAGGGCCCGACTTCGACCCAGCTCCAGCGCCGGTCGTGGCGCGCTCGCCAGGTTTCGAGGAGCTGATCGCCGGCCCGAATCTCGAGGTCCAGGGGAGCGCGTTTGTTGCGGACGAACTGTAGGTGCAGGCGCAGGCTGGCGGCGCCGCTGCCGGCGATCACCGGGGCGGTCACCGTCTCGCCTTCGCGCAGGGTCCAGCCGCCGGTGAACCGGCGGCGCTCGATCACCCAGCGATCGGGGAAGACGTGACCGCCGCTCTTGGCCACCTGGTGATCTTCGAACTGCACCGTGGTGGTGGGCAGCCTTTCCGCCGCCAGCCAGAGGCCGGCCACCAGGCCGAGGCTGGCGGCGGCCCCCCAGAGGGGAGCACGGCGTAGCCGCCGCGGACCTTGCCAGCCCAACCATAGGGCCAGCGCCCCGAGGCTGGGCCACAGCCAGGTGGCCCAGCGCGGTCGGATCGAGCTGGGGAAGAAGCGCGCCAGATCGAGGCCGGTGCGGTTGGCGAAGGCGTCGAGCAGAAAGTTGCGGCCGTCGGCGACGTTGTAGGTCCAGCCCGGGACCACCAGCCAACAGAGGGTCAGCGCCACGGTGCCGAGGCCGAGGGCGGTGATCAGGGCGCGGCTGCCGCCGCGGCGGCGCTCGGCGAGGAGCGGGGCGAGGGCGAGGGCGAGCAGCGGCAGGGCCACCAGGGCGTAGCGGAAGGGCGGCGACCAGCCGCCGTACCACTCGGAGCGTGGTACGACGATCAGCAGGTAAGGGGCGGTGAAGGCCACCAGATCGAAGAACAAACGGCCGGTGTGATCGCCCGGCTGGCGCCGACGGCGCAGAATGGCCGGAACCAGCAAGCCCCACAGAGGAGCGCAGGCGATCAAGCCGAAGGCGCAGTCCCAGAACAGGCCGCTGCTGCCCTTGAGATACTCGATCAAGCCGTAGCGGGTGGGCTCCAGCTCACCCCAGGTGTGAATCTTCAGGGGATTGCCGTAGAGCCACTGGTTGTAGATCAGGATGCCGACGCCGAGGGCGCCGAGGGCGCCCCCCAGAATGATCGCCGGGCGCAGCCGGCGGCCGGAATACCACCAGCCGAGGGCGAGGAGTGGCGCCGCCAGCAGCATGAAGCGAATCTTGAGCAGTGGCAGGAGCATCAACGGCAGGGCGAGGAGCAGCCAGCGCCGGGCTTTCCAGGGGCGGCCGCGGCCGTCGTGAATCCAGTCGAGGGCGATCAGACCGAGCAGTGCCGCCGGCACTTCGACCCACACCTGGTAGCTGTAGAGAAGGAGCGGCGGCGCGAAGGCCAGGAGGGACCAGGCGAGGAGGGTTTCGCCGGGGAATGCCGGGGCGTAGTGGCGGGCGACGCGCAGCGTCAACCAGGCGAGGGCGGCGGTCAGCGCGGCCATCGCGCCGAGAGCTCCGAGGCGCCCGCCGAGGGCATAGGCCGGCACCAACAACATCGGCAGCGCTTCGTTGTGGCGCGAGTAGAGCTCGCCATTCGGTCCGACCGGGTCCCCCGGTTGCGGCTCGAGGGGGCGGTCCATGAAGAAGCGCCAGTCGCCCTGCTGATAGTTGTTGGTCAGGTCGGCATCGAAATCGTGGGTCAGGCTGTGGGTGATGAGCAGATAGAAGGGCTCGTCGCCGTCCGGCGGCCGGTGGTGGGTGGACCAGGGAATCAGGGCGCCATAGACCACCAATGGCAGCAGGAAGAAGAGCAGCGAGGGGCGTCGCGGCAGCGCCTTTCCGAGGAGTGGCCGGAGGGCGACAACCTGGTGCGCCACCCGGTGAGCGAGCAGCAGGACCCAAGCCGCGAACAGCGGGCCGGCCGGCAGATCAGCGGCGAGCGCAGTCCGCAGCAGGGTGGCCGCCACCAAAGCGAGGCCGGCAATGCCTTGCCAGGTGCTGACCCCGGTGGCGATTCTTCGTCCCCCGAGTGCGACGCTACGGCGCTCGATCCAAAGCAAAGCTCCGATGACCAAGGGCACGGCGATCAGGGTGGTGCGCAAGGGGTCCGCCGGCGCCAGCGGACCCCAGCGGGCGACCAGCCAAGAACCCAGCAGCCCAGCGGCGAGAAGGAGCGCCTGGCTCATCGCTTTACCTCGACCCGGAAGAGGCGGATCTCGACCCCCTCTGGCAGCTCGTCGTTGCGCCGGAGCACGAGATGGCTGGCCTTGGCGCCGCTGTCGTCGACGGTGAAGTCGGCGCGATAGAGGGCCCCGAAGAAGGGTGGATCACCGGCCGCCAGCCAGCCGCTCCAGGGCACCGGTTCGGCGAGCTGCGGCAAGGCCGCGAGGTCGGACCTGCGGGCGGCCCATTCATTGGTATCGACACCGCTCGCCACGGGCCATTCCTGGAGGACATTGCCCTGGATGTCGAGCAGGCTCAGGCGAGCCACCTCGGTTTCGGGTGGTAGCTCGGCGGCCTGGGCGAGATGAGTCGAGAGGACCAGCCGCTGCAGGGGCGGCGCGACCTCGACGACGGCGCGCGGCGTTTTCTGGTCGAGGACCCAGGGCGGTCCGGTGGCGACGGCTTCGAGGCGCGGTCCGTTGGTGAGGGCTAGCGCCAAAGTCAGCCCGATCGCCGCCCAGCGCAGCGGGTGACCGAAGCGTCTGCCGAGCCAGGCGAAGGCGATCATGGCGAGCAAAGCCAGCGCCATGCTGTCCCAGTCGCCCTGCATGCCGAATCCCCGCAGGCAGGCGCCCAGCGGGTCGAGGCGCAGCCAGGGGTAGCCGGCCGCCAGGGCGGTGCCGGTCAGCAGCGCACAGGTCCAGGTGCCCTGGACGGTGCGCGCAGGTGCTGGTTCGGCGAGGAGAGCGACCAAGGCGAGAGGAGCCACCAGCGCCGGAGCGCCGGGGACGGCAGCGCCGGCGGCCAGCCAGACCGCCAGCAGAGCCAGGCCGAGAGGCCAACCTCTACGGCTGCTGGGCAGCGTCGGCAGAACCAAGGGCATGAGGACGATGGCGAAGGCCGCCAGCGAGCCGATCTCGGGCCAAGGCCGCAGCTGAAACCCCAGGGCGAGACCGACGGCGAGGACTCCGGCGCTGGCCAGGGCGAGAGGCCGGCGAGTCAGGACCAAGGCGGCGGCGAGGGCGACGACGGCGGCTCGCGGCTCACGCAGGAACAGGGCGGCGAGCAGTCCGAGGGCGAGGAGGCTGGGGCTCAGGGCGGGACGTTGGCGCAATCGATCACCAGCGGCGAGGACGCCGAGGGTCAAGACGGCGACCAGATTGAATCCCGGCGCGAGTACCACCACCGCCGCGCCGGCGAGGGCCGACCGGCGCAAATCCGGAATCAGCGCCAGCACCGCGGCGGCGGCCAGCGGCAGGAGCGCGAACCGCTCCCAGGACTCGCCGCCTTGCAGCAGGGCGGGGCCACGCAGCAAGCCGTGGAGGGCCAGCGCCAGCGGACCGAGGAGGGCGAACCGCTCGCTCCAGCGCGGGCAATCGCGAGCACAGGCCTGGTACCCCTCGGACACCACCAAAATCACCGCCAGCAGACCGACCACGGTGCCGCGGCCGGGGCCCGCCGGCAGTGCCAGGATGGTCAACGGCAGAAGCAGTGCGGCGGGGAGGAAGAAGCGACCGCCGACGAAGGCCGAGGCCAGCAGGGCGAGGGTGGCGACGGCGGTCAGCCAAGAGCTTTCGAGGGCCGCCGTGGGCGCGTTTTCGGAGCTCGCGAAGAGGGCCAGAAGCAGGGCCGCCGAGGCGACCACGACCAAACGTGTCCAGGGGATGAGGGCGAGGTGTCGCACGGCTGGGCGCATCTTACCGGCGGCGCCGCGAAGCTGCCCGATCGGGGCCGATTTGGGCGCACTCAGAGGCTCCCGGCCGAGGTTCCTCGGAGTGCGTTGACCCCCTGCAGACGGGGGAGTAGACTGCCGCGGTCATGTTGTCCCGCGACCTCTTGCGCAGCGATCCCGAACGGGTGCGGAAAGGCCTCGAAGGCCGCCGCGCCAACCTCAAGATGATCGACCACTGGAGCCGCCTCGACGGCGAGCGCCGGGGGTTGCTGGTGGAGGTCGAGGACCTCAAGCGGCAGCGCAACGAGGCCAGCCGGTCGATCGGTGAGATCAAGAAGCAAGGCGGTGACGCCGCCGACGCGATCGCCGCGGTGGGAGCTCTCAAGAAGCGGATCGGCGAGATCGAGGAGAACCTCGAGGCCATCGAGCGCGATCTCTCGGTGATCGAGATCTCGCTTCCCAACCTGCCCCACGACAGCGTCCCCGACGGCGACGACGAAGCGTCCAATCGGGTCGAGCGGGTGGTCGGCGAGCCCCCTGCCCTGCCGTGCGAGGCCGAAGCCCATTGGGACATCGGCACTCGCCTCGGCATTCTCGACTTCGAGCGCGGCGCCAAGGTGGCGGGAGCACGTTTCACCGCCTATTTCGGGCTGGGAGCGCGCCTCGAGCGGGCGCTGGTGGCGTGGATGCTCGATCTCCACGGCGAGCAGCACGGCTACACGGAGGTGGTGCCGCCCTACATCGCCAACGGCGACTCGCTGTTCGGCACCGGCCAGCTACCGAAGTTCGAGCAGGACCTGTTCAAGCTGCGCGACACCGAGTACTACCTGATTCCCACGGCCGAGGTGCCGCTCACCAACCTGCACCGCGGGGAGACCCTCGACGAGGCCGACCTGCCGGTTCGCTACTGCGCCTTCACCCCCTGCTTTCGCAGCGAAGCCGGCTCCTACGGAAAGGACGTACGCGGTCTGATCCGCCAGCATCAGTTCCACAAGGTCGAGCTGGTGCACCTCACCCTGCCGGACCAGAGCTGGCAGACCCTCGAGGAGCTCACCGGTCACGCCGAGCGCGTCTTGCAGCTCCTCGAGCTGCCCTACCGGGTGGTCACCCTGTCCTCCGGCGACCTCGGCTTCTCGAGCGCCAAAACCTACGACCTCGAGGTCTGGCTGCCGGGTCAGGAGGCCTACCGCGAGATCTCCTCGTGCAGTAACTTCCTCGACTTTCAGGCCCGTCGAGCCAATCTGCGCTACCGCCCGGCGGAAGGCGGTAAGCCGCGCTTCCTCCACACCCTGAACGGCTCCGGCCTGGCTGTCGGCCGCACGGTGGTGGCGATCCTCGAAAACGGCCTCCAGGCCGATGGCACCGTCCGCGTGCCGGAGGTGCTGCGCTCCTACATGGGCGGCGCCGAGGTCATCGCGCCGCGCGTCTAGGTCAGGTAGACGATCGCCGTCACCGTCACGCCCCAGAGCAGCAGGTTGGTGAGGAAGGGCCAGTCCTTCATCAGGGCTTCGGTGGGGTTGCGCTCGTCGCGGCGCTGATAGACCAGATACAGATAGCGGAAGACGCCGAAGAGCACCAGGGGAATGGTGTAGATGAGGTAGGGGCCGCCGTAGCGCGCGGTGGTTTCCGGCGCCACTGCCCAGAGGGCATAGGCCACCACCGACGAGGCGGTGACGACGTTGATCATCTGATCGAGGAAGGGCAGGCTGTACTGGCTGAGCACCTGGCGCTGGTCGGCGGCGCGTTCGGCCAGCAGGCTGATCTCGTGGCGGCGCTTCGAGAAGCCCAGGAAGAGGGCGAGAAAAATCGTGCAGAGAAGCAGCCAGTGGGAGACGGCGACGCCGATGGCGGCACCACCGGCGAGCACCCGCAGCACGAAGCCCAGACTGATGATCATGACGTCGAGGATGACCACCTGCTTGAGGTGCAGGGTGTAGAGGCCGTTGAGCACCAGATAGATGGCGATCACCAGCAGGCAGAGCGGTCCGAGGGCGTAGGCGATGCCGAGGGCGGCGGCGGCGGCGGTCAGCGAGGCGGTGGTGGCAAGGCCCACCGGCAGGGCCCCGGAGGCGATCGGCCGATGGCGCTTGAGCGGGTGGAGCCGGTCGCGCTCGCGATCACGCAGATCGTTGAACAGGTAGATCGCCGAGGCGGCGAGGCAGAAGGCCGCGAAGGCGGCGAGGCCGCGGCCGAGCAGCTCGCGGTCGAACAAGGCATGGCCGAAGACCAGCGGAGCCAGCACGAAGAGGTTCTTGGCCCACTGTGTCGGGCGCAATGAGCGGACGAGGGCGGCGACCATGGCGCTATTCTATGGGCCCCCCGGAGGAAGTCCATGGGGAGGTCGGAAATGTTTGATTCGGTGAGGCTTGGCGCCGTTGATGGCGGAGCCTTCGCGGCGCTTGAAGGGAGATTCTGATGGCGAACTGGGGTGGTCGGTCTTGGAAGACGGGGATTGGGCTCGCCGGTGGGTTGATCGCGTTGTTCGTGACCGGCTGCGCGGTGCTCGAGGTGGCGCGCCTCAACAACCGCGACCTCACCGAGCTCGAGGTCGATGGCAGTCGTCTCTACATGGCCCACGAGGTCAACAGCCGCACCCTCGATCAGTTCTTGGCCGTGGTCGCCGAGCATCCCGAGATCGACACCCTGGTCCTGACGATCGTTCCCGGCTCGGTCGACGACGAGGTCAATCTCGCCCTCGGCCGCAAGGTGCGCCAGCTCGGCCTCGACACCCACTTGGTGGGCGGAGGCATGATCGCCTCCGGCGGCGTCGACCTGTTCCTCGCCGGCGTCGAGCGGAAGATTGAAAAGGGGGCCTTCGTGGGGGTGCACTCGTGGGCATCGGGAGTGGCGATGAAGGGCGACCAGCTCGATCGCGACCACCCGGACCATCGGCTCTACCTCGACTATTACCGCGACCTCGGGACGCCGGAGGACTTCTACTGGTTCACCCTCGAAGCGGCGCCTTCGCGCGGTATGCACTGGATGACGGCGGCGGAGCTCGAGCGCTTTCAGGTCGTGACTCAGCCGGTGGTCGAGCCCGGCGGAGAGCCGACGCCTTTCGACGCCGCGATCGACGAGCTCGGCCGGGAGCTCGAGGGCGACAGCGACCGTCCGACCCCGGTCGAGTGAGCGGCCGGCTCGGCAAGGCGCCAGGCGATCTCGGCGGCGATGTCGGCCGGGGCTCGATCGTCGGTGTCGATGGTGGTGGCGAACTCGGTGCGGCGGTGCTGGCGGCAGGCGTCGAGGGCACGCGGAAAAACCCACTCGCCGGCGGCTGACAGGGGGTCGACGCGGCGCAATAGCAGGCGGCTGATCACGGTACGCTCGGGAGCGACCAGGCAGAGGTGGCGGTGGCTCAATCGGCGCCTCTCGAGGTGGCGACGGATTTCGCTCAGGTACTCGATGCGGCGGAAGCACATCGGCACGATCACCGGCTGGTAGAGCCGCGCCGCCCAACCGATCAACTGGGCGGTCTTGCGACGCCAGGTGGCCGAGTCTTGATAGTCGGCGAGATGACGGGTCGATCCCGGCAGGCGGCGCGGCAGGTGGCGCAGGACGAATCCCAGGCGTTCGGGATCGAAGATGCCGCTGCCCGGTAGGCGCCTCACCAGGAGTCGGGCAACGGTCGTCTTGCCGACGCCGAAGGCGCCGTTGAGGAGCAGGACGCGGGGACCCCTCGAGCTCTCGGTCATGGTCCGACGATGGTTCGAGAACAAGGCGCTGGCGAGGCGGGCGGAGGGAAGAGCCGGGGCACCTGGAGGCCTGGTTCTCCGTCCGCTCCACGGGGATTCCGACGGGTGCCCTCATTGCAGCGCGCGGTCGCGGGTCGATGAAGCGGCTCCGGAACCAGCGGCTGGCTTCGCTCCTGACCGTTCGGCTCCGGCGTCGTCGCTGCGCCAGCCGATGCCAAGGGGTGAAGGACGACTCGATTCGCCGGGAATCGGATTTCCAGGCAGGGGCTAGAATTCGGGGGTGCGAGTTTCGGAGCGCGACTGGTTTCTCAAAGACAAGACGATGTATCCCGGCGAAGGTCACGGGCTGGGAAGTCACGACTACGCGGTGCTCACGTTGGTACTGCACGGTCGCCTCGACGAGTGCTTCTCGGAAGGTGTGCAGAGCTGCGATAGCTGGCAGCTCCACTTCAAGCCCCGGGCGGTGGTGCACGAAACCGCGGTGGGCCTCGAAGGCGTCCGCATGCTGATTTTCGGGGTTCGCGACGATTGGCTCGAAGAGCGGCTGCCGAGGTCGGCGCGGAGCCGTGCCGTGGCCGCCAGCTCGGCCAGAGCCTTCGGCGCTCTGCTGGCCCTTCGCGATGCCGAGGGCATGAAGCTGACGCGCGAGCTGGCGGTCGAGATCTTCGATCACTTCGACCACCAAGAGGGCGGTGAAACCGCGGGCCCGGCCTGGATTGGCGAGGTCGAAGACTTGTTGCGGCAGGAGGACGAGAAAGCTCCGAGCCTGACCGATCTAGGGCGTCGTTTTCGCCTTCATCCCGGCTCGCTGGTGCGCGCCTTCCGGCGGGCGCGAGGTTGTTCGATCGGTGAGTGGCGGAGCCGCCACCGGGTGGCGCGGGCCATCGACCTCCTGAGCCGAGACGAAGCCTCGGTGGCGACCGTCGCCCATCGCCTGGGCTTCGCTGACCAGAGCCATCTGACGCGCGAGTTCAAACGGCGCACCGGATGGACGCCGGCGAGCTTCCGACGCACGGCCTCTTCCTTCGGACGGCTAAACCGGAGCTGATCCGCCCTTAGTCCTGACGCTCTGCTGCAAGACCGGCTGTCCTACCCGGGCCGGTCACCGACCCGCTCCTCCGAGCTCGATCGCCTCGCTGAGGGGGTTGGTCTCGTCCCGGGGTTCAGATCATTCAAGACTCGCACCGGGCCGCCGTCGCAAGCTCGGTGCATGTTCAAGAACTCGCGCGTAACACTTCTCTTCGTTCTTCCGATCCTGTGCTCCTGTTCTTCCATTGACGCCGTCGTCCCCGAGGTCGAGTACCGTGGGCCGGAGCACACGCGAGCCTACTTGGAGGCCTTTGTCGAAGCGCCCGGCGGGCCACCATCCATTTCCCTGGCGGTGGCCGTCGGCGGCGAGATCGTGGTCGCCGAAGCCGTCGGCTGGGCCGATATCGCAGCCCAGGTGGCGGCGACTCCCGAGACTGCCTACCGCACTTATTCGGTTTCCAAGGGCATTACCGCCGTGGCCGTGATGCAGGCCGTCGAGGCGGATCTTCTCGATCTCGACGCTGACATTCGCCAGTTCGTTCCCGCCTTTCCCGAGAAACCATGGCCGGTGCGGTTGAGGCATCTCCTGACCCACACCTCGGGCATCCGTCACTACAAGAAAAACGCCGGCGAGATCTCGTCGACGGTCGAGTATCCGAGCCTGGCCGCATCTCTGGTGGTGTTTGGCGACGATCCCTTGGAGTTCGAGCCGGGGACTGCCTACCGCTACACCTCTTTCGGATTCAATCTCCTCACCGGCGCTCTCGAGGCGGTCCATGGCGCCGGCTTCGATGAGATTCTGCAACGGGATGTCTTCGGGCCGGCCGCCATGAGTCGCTCTTCGCTGGCGTTGGTGGGGCGGAGCGGTGATGGCCTCGCCAAGGCCTACTGGCCGCCGCGGGCGGGGAGCCATCGCGAGATCGACGAGTTGCCGAATGTCAGCGGCAAGTACGGATCGAGTGGCGTGGTGGCGACGCCCTCGGACCTGGTGCGATTGTTCTTGGCCCTCGAGGAGGGGCGTCTTCTCAGGCCCGCCAACCGCGAGCGGATGCTCACCGTGGCAGACCCTACCGTCGCAGCCTCCCAGGCCCTCGGGTGGAACCTGGTCGAGGAAAAAGGGCGCCGGGTGGTGTATCGCAGCGGCGCCGGCACTGGTTACACGGGGCTGGTGGAGTATTTTCCGGACCTCGGCATTGCCGGGGCTGTGCTGATCAATCAGAACCAGTATCCCGGCCGGGTCGAGATTCTCGAGGGGGCTCTGGACTATTTCGCCGAACGGGCAACCTCGGTGGACCCTTAGCCTCGCCTGCCCGCGGCGCGGCGGCGATTGGTGTCCAGAAGCCTGGCCCTGGAGTCGCTAGCAAGTGCCCAAGCGATAATCGTCACGCGGCCTTTGTCCCCACTGCTTTGGCCGGCGACACATCAGCCCTGTAACATTCGGATATTCGGTCAGCCCGGGGAGATCTCTCCCCCGCCGTTCCCTCGCCCACGGGCTGAGGGGTGACTGGTCTGTTTTCGTTTGAGTGTCTTCGGATAATGTTGGGAAGGGGCCATTCCTATGAACCAGAGGTACTCCTATCGGGACCTCGGGGAGCTCACCCAGGCGGTCAGGTTCTGGCTTGGCCTGGGGGTCGTCCTGGCGGTGGTGGCGATCGTCTCCTCGGTGATGGTCACCAATTTCCTGAGCAGCGATGTCCTGACTCCGGCCGAGGCCGAGTCCCACGACAGCCGTCAGCTCGTGGTGACCGGTCTGCAGTTGATCGTCCACCTCATCACGGTGGTGTTTTTCGCGCGCTGGATCGTGCGCGCCCATCGCAATGCCTGGGCCTTCGGCGGCGAGAAACTTCGGATGACGCCGGGGTGGGCCGTGGGTTACTTCTTCTTGCCGCTGCTCAACCTCTGGCGTCCTTATCAGGGAATGAAGGACCTCTGGCAGGCGAGCCACAACCAGGCCTCCTGGAGCAGTCTGGCGGCCGGGGCGATCCTGCCCCTCTGGTGGCTTCTCTGGCTGCTGGCGGGAGCCCTCCAATCGCTCGCCGGTCGGGCCCTGTTGCGCGCTGAAGGCGTCGTCGACCTGATGCGAGCCACCTTCCTCCAGATCTCCGCCGATGGCACCGCGGTGCTTCTCGGACTGGCGGCGATGAGCTTGGTGAAGGAGATCGCCGCAGCCCAACAGAGCCGACGGGCTCGAGTCCTGGAAGAGCGCGCCCGCGCTCGCCAGGCCCGGCTCGCGGAGGCCGGCGGTGGATCCGCTGGCTGAGCCGCACGAGCGACTGTGAGCTTTATCCCGGCTGGTTGGGCGAGTCCTGCTGAAAGTCGACGCAGGCGTTCTTGTAGCCCTGCTCGAAGATCTGCACCCAACCGG
>JBCCHV010000069.1 GCA_039028635.1 Acidobacteriota bacterium | reverse complement strand
TTATCCTTCAAATACTCCAAACACTTCTGCAATTTCGGTGAGGTCTGTGCCTCGGTTGCTACTGCGTCGTAATGCGATAGAAGCTTTTGATCTTTGGGGTCTGTTCCAGACCCCCTCGAGCCAACGCACATGTCGTTGGCTCTCACCCCCAAGGACAAGCCTTCGGCTTGCTCGCCCTCCTCTCGGAGGGCTCGGTCGATTTGTGACCGCTCTCGCTCCGCTGATCTCTGTCGGATGTTGATCTTTGGGGTCTGTTCCAGACCCGCTCGCCTGCGCGGCCCGGGCCGCACGCACGTGTCGTGCGGTGCGGCCGGCTAGGCCTCACCCCAGTCCAGGGCGGCCCCGAGGACAAGCCTCCGGCTTGCTCGCCCTCCTCTCGGAGGGCTCGGTCGATTTGTGACCGCTTTCGCTCCGCTAATCTCTTTGAATCTTGAGTCAGGGGTCTGTTCTAGACCCCCTCGGCCGCGCGGTCCGGGCCGCACGCACATGTCGTGCGGGCGGCTGGCTAGTCCTTACCCTTCTCGGCGCGGGCGAAGGTGGCTAGGGCTAGGTCGAGGATTTCCTGGTTGGCGAGCTTGATCGCCGCCAGGTGGCCGGCTTGCGGCACTAGCAGGTGCTCGCCGTCGGCCGCTTCGGCGAGGGATTGGGTGTCCTGGGGCGGAATCCCGCGGTCGCGCTGGCCACCGACGTAGGCGACGGCGCCGACCCCGAGGTGGGGGGCGTGGCGGCGAATGTCGAGGAAGCCGTAGGACCGTCGCAGGGCCGACCGGAAGAAGCGGTAGAAGGGCTTGCCTCGCGCCACCATGCGCTCGGACCACTCGATCAGATGGGGCGAGACGTCCTCGAAGAAGGCGCCGCTGGCGGCGTGGGTGCGGGAGAGGGCGGCGTGGGACCAGTAGCCGCCGGAGCTGACGCCCCAGACGTGGAGAGGGCCCTGCGTCACCAGCTGTCGAACGGCGCGCAGGCCGTCTTCGACGTCGCGGTCGTAGAGCGAGTGGTGCCGCTTGCTGCCACCGAAGCCGGAGAGGTCCATGGCCAGGACGCTGTAGCCGGCGCCCCGCAGGGCCTGAATCCGTCCCCGGCGGTGGAAGTAGGAACGTCCCCATTCGAGCCAGGGCGGCACCATCAGCACGACGCCGCGGAAGGTTCCCACTGGCGGGTACCAGGTCGCCGACAGGCTGCCGCCGCGGCGCCGCTCGAGGCTGAGATGGCGCCAGGGGGCGAGCCCCTCGGGGGGATCCGGCAGGCCGCGACGGGGGACCGGTGGGGCGAGCCAGCGAAACATCCGGCTGGCGAAGTACTCCTCGACCGCGCCGGGACGCGGTGGTGGCGCCGAGGTGGTTCGACTCATGACGGCTGGCCGGTCGGGGGGCCCGTCAGGGTGGTCCAGGAGGAGGGCACCGGTAGGCGCCGCAGCAGGCGCTCGGCTTGGCTGCGCTCCACCGGGTCGCTGGGGGCATCGCCGAGGAAGCGGGTCGTGCCGCTTTCGAAGAAGGCCTGCGGCAGGCCGTCTTCGAGCAGCAGGCGGTTGCCGGTGAGGGCCGGCAGGCGCGCTCCCGGAGTGATGATGCCGGCCAGGTTGAGGGGGTCGGCGGCGCTCAGGGAGAGGCGCCCTTGTGGGTTGCGGCGAGCTCGCCGCAACGCCGCCACGGCCTCCGGCAGGGCGAACTGCTCCCCCGAGAATCCGCTGACGAAACGCCCGCCGCGAATCTCGCCGCGGGCTTCCCAGCGGCGCAGGCAGTAGAGCAGCTCGCGCCAGGGCACGGTGCGCTCTTCGCGACCGAGGAGAGCGCGAAAGACGACGCCATAGCGGCGCAACAGGGTGCCGGCGACGGTCTCCGCCGGCTCGCGCGCCGGCGGCGCCGTCAGTAGGGACCAGCGCCCGGCGCTCTCGAGGGAGCTTTGAACCGGCGAGCGGGGACCGCGGCTGCGGCCGCCGCGCCACTGGGGTGTCGGTCGCTTCGATGGCGGCACCAGGAGGGCCCGCAGGCCGGCGAAGCTGTCCGAGGTGACCAGACCGCGGGCGGCGAGCTCGGCGAGGGCTTCCTCGGTGTGGGTGGCGAGCAGGCCGGTTTTCAGGACCAGGTCCGAGAAGAAGCAGGCACCGCTCTCCGCCAAGACCTCGAAGACGGCTCGCGGTGCCGCCGCCAGGGTCGCCGGATCGGGTGCTTCGATGGCCGCGAGGTCGGCGAGGTTCTCCCGGCGCAGCAGCGTGATGGGTGTGGTGCGCAGAGGGGCGGCGCGCCGCAGCGTCGATGGAGCGATCGGTCGGCACCAGAGGTAGCGGCCGGAGAGGCAGAGCTGGTCGAGCCACGCCGGCTGATAGTCGGCGACCCGGGCCGGCAAGAGGTCCGACTCCCAGGCCGCCGCCGGGGCGGCGAAGCCCTCGAGCTGCTCGAGGACCGCCGCCAGGGCGTCGAGGCCGGAGCCGCGGTCGACTTCCTGCAGGCCGTGCCATTCGACCAGATACCTCCCCAGGGTACGCCGGTCGACGGGCTCGATCTCGCGCCGCAGACGGCCGAGGGTGTAGCGGTGGATACGCGCCAGCAGGCGGCGCTCGCACCACTCCTCTTCGCTCCCGGTGAAGGCCCCGCGGAGCACGAAGCCTTCGTTCTCGAGGCGGCCGAGGGCCGCGGCGACGGCGGCTTCCGGCAGGCCGGACTCGGCGGCGAGGTCGGCGACGGTGACCGGCCCGAGGGCTTCGAGGCGGCCGCGCAGCAGCTCGACCTGGGCGTCTTCGGCGGTCCAAGGGCGCCGCTCGAGTCGCTCCGGAAAATCGATTGGGGGCGCCAGGTCGGCGATCTCGAAGGCCGCCTCGGCCTGGTCGAGGCGTTCGGCGGCGATCCAGATCTCGGTCCCCCCGCTGGTGGTGAGGCATGCCGCCCGGCCGGCGTGGCCGAGGCTTTGCAGCCAGCCTTCTGCGAGGCCGGCGAGGGGCGGCAGGTAGCCATAGATCATCAGGGCGTCGTGCAGCTCCTCGCCGTCGCGGGCGTCGGGTCGCGCCTCGGAGCGCACCCGCTCGATGGCCTCGCGGTCGAGAATGCCGAAATCTTCGGCCGACTCGGGATCGGCCCAGCGGCGGGTGATCACCGCTCGGCTGCGTCGCTCTTCGAGGGGCGCGTCGTCGAGGAAGGCATAGGGCATGGCGTTGAGAATCTCGTGAGCCCAGGGCGAGGGCTCCGTGAGGTCCTTGGCGACGGTGGTCAGACGGCCGCTTTCGAGCGCTTCGAGGACGGCCTCGAGGCCTTGTAGATCCATGGCGTCCTGAAGACAGTCCTGAAGGGTCTCCTCGACCAAGGGATGGTCCGGCACCTCGCGGTCGCCGGAGATGGTCTCGAGGCAGGCGAGCTGATCCGGAAAGACCACGGCGACGAGGTCCTCGGCGGCCTGCCGCTGCAGCGGCGGCGGCACCCGGCGGCCGCCGCGGAAGCGCGGCAGGGCGAGGGCCCGGGAGGCGTTCCAGCGCCAGCGAACGCCGAACATCGGGGCGTCGAGGAGGGCCTGGATCAGGAGGTCGCGGACACTCCCGGAGCTGAGGTAGCGAAAGACTTCGGCGAGGGGGAAGGAGTGCGACGGGCCGAGGGACAGCAGGATGGCGTTGTCGCTGGCGGCGGCCTGCAGCTCGAAATTGAACTTGCGGCAGAAGCGCTTGCGCAGCGCCAGCCCCCAGGCGCGGTTGATGCGGCTGCCGAAGGGCGAGTGGAGCACCAGGTGGAGATCCCCGGCGCCGTCGAAGAAGCGCTCCAGCACCAAGTTTTGCTGGCTCGGCACGGTGCCCAGGGCGCGGTGGGCGGCGGCGATGTAGTCGATTAGCTGGGTGGCCGCCGCCGGCGGCAGGGGCAGGCGCTCGGCGAGGTTGGCGGCGGCGCACGCCCGCCCTTCGGCGGAGCCGTCGCCGATGTCCTGGGCGATGCTGACCCGCAGCCGTGAGACGGCGGCCGACAGCTCGTTCGTGCGGCCCGGCATCTCGCCGAACCAGAAGGGAATGCTGGGCGGCTCGCCGCGCGCGTCTTCGACTCGCACCCGGCCTTGCTCGATGCGCAGGATGCGCCAGGACGAGTTGCCGAGCTGGAAGACGTCACCGGGCAGGCTTTCGACGGCGAAGTCCTCGTCGACGCTGCCGACGGTGGCGCCCTCGGGCTCGAGGACGACATCGAAATCGGCGGTGTCGGGGATCGCACCACCGGAGGTCAGGGCGGTGAGGCGGGCGCCGCGGCGGGCTCGCAGGCGACCCTCGACGGCGTCGCGATGGAGGTAGGCGCCGCGCCGTCCGATGGCGGTGCTGAAGCCGTCGGCGAGCATCGCGACGACGGCATCGAAGCGCGTCCGAGGCAAGTTGCGGTAAGGCCAGCTCGAGCGCACCAGGGCGTAGAGGTCGTCTTCCCGCCAGTCTTCACAAGCGACGGCGGCAACCATTTGTTGCGCCAGGACGTCGATCGGCTCGACCGGCCAGATCAGGCGATCGAGCTCGCCGCGTTCGACGGCATCGAGGAGGGCGGTGCACTCGACCAGCTCGTCGCGGGTGAGCGGGTAAATGCGTCCCTTGGGGGTGGCGGCGAGGTGATGGCCGGAGCGGCCGACGCGCTGCAGCAGGGTGGCGATGGAGCGCGGCGAGCCGATCTGGCAGACCAGGTCGATGCTGCCGACGTCGATGCCCATCTCGAGAGAGGCGGTGGCGACCAGCCCTTGCAACGTGCCGGCCTTCAGCCGTTGCTCGGCGTCGAGGCGTTTCTCCTTCGCCAGGCTACCGTGGTGCGAGGTGATGGCGTCGTTGCCGAGGCGTTCGGCGAGGTGCCGCGCCACCCGCTCCGCCAGGCGTCGGGTGTTGACGAACACCAGAGTGGTGGTGTGGGCGGTGATCTGCTCCGCCAGGTGATCGTAGATCTCCTCCCAGACCTCGTTCGAGAGCACCGCTTCGAGGGGTGAGTCGGGAACCTCGAGGGCGAGGTCGAGGGTTCGCGAGTGGCCGGTGTCGACCACCGTGCAGGGCTCTTCGCCGGGGACCAGGAAGTGGGCCACTTCGGAAATCGGGTTCTGGGTCGCCGACAGGCCGATGCGGCGCAGGTGACCGCCGTGGTCGGCGACCAGCTTGCGCAGTCGCTCGAGGGAGAGGGCGAGGTGGCTGCCGCGCTTGTCGCCGGCGACGGCGTGGATCTCGTCGACGATCACCGTGCGGCAGGGGGCGAGGAGGCGCCGGCCGCTCTTGCTGGTGAGCAAGATGTAGAGCGACTCGGGAGTGGTGACGAGCACCTGCGGCGGTCGGCGGAAAACCTGGCTGCGCTCGCGCTGCGGCGTGTCGCCGGTGCGCACCGCCCGGCGGATCTCGACCGGCGCCGCGCCGAGCTCCGTGAGGGCCTCGGCGATGCCGCGGAGGGGGATCTCGAGGTTGCGCTCGATGTCGTTCGAGAGCGCCTTGAGGGGGGAAACGTAAACCACCCGGGTTTCGTCCGGTAGCGAGCCCTGTTGCCCCTCGCGCACCAGCTCGTCGAGGGCGCAGAGGAAGGCGGCGAGGGTCTTGCCGGAGCCGGTGGGCGCCGCGATCAGGGTGTGGTTCCCTTGCTGGATGGCTTGCCAGGCCAGGTTCTGGGCCGCCGTTGGGGCTTCGAAGGCGCGGCCGAACCACTGCTCGACGGCGGGATGGAAGGCCGCCAGGGGTGGCTGCGAGCGGTTGGTCGACGTCTCTACCATGGCAGTCATTCTAGTGTCCGTCGGTCGAGGTCCGGGAAGCCTGACGACGACCAGCCGAAACCCCATTCCTCCCTGTATCGGGGTTCATGACCAACAGTACGTTACGAGGGGATGAAGGCGGACGCGGCGAATCCTCCGCTGCCGTCAAGGCGCCCTGTGGACATCGCGGGTCCGAAGCCGTCCCAGGGAGCCCTGCGGCCGGCGATGGTAGCCTTGGGCGATCATCCTGGCGTGGGGCAGGATTTGGCGGCCACCGAGCACCGTCGTGGGATGGCTGGACGCGATCCCTTCGATTTCTTGCCACATGCCAATTTGTAGGTTCGTCGCTGACGCCGTCATCACGGCCGGAGGGGAGCGAATTGGAAGCCGCCAGTGCCGGAGCTAGCCGTGCCGGAGCTAGCAGGGCTCGAGCTCGCCGGGGAGGGCGTTTGGGGCTGGTTCTCGGTCAGCTTTGGGTCAAGCCCGACCCCGCCTTTCGCCATGCCGGTGCTTCCGGCGAGCTGTTGGTGGCCCAGGTTCGGGCGGTTCTCGGTCTCTTCGTCCTGATCATCCCAGCCATGGGGCTGGTGCTCGACCCGCAGCGCCCGTCGGTGCAGGCGGGATTCCTGCTCGTCGGGGTGCTCTTCGTCCAGACCCTGATCGTCTACCGCGTCCTGCGGCGTTACGGCCAGCTGCCTTGGCTGGGTTTCGCCAGCAGTCTCCTCGACGTCACCCTGGTGAGCGCCGCTCTGCTGGCTTCGGCGCTCTTCGGCCAGGGTCCTGCGGGACCCGGTCGCGAGGTCGTCTTCCTGATTTATTTCCTGGCGATTTTCGCCACCACTCTGCGCTTCGATGTGCGGGTCTGTGTCGTCACCGGTTTCGCGGCGGCGCTGCAGTACGTGGTGGTCGAGCACTGGGTGCAGGGCCTGGTGCCGGAGGCCCCCACCGCCCTCAACGCCTGGGTCGACGAGGCGGCGCGGGTGGTCTTGCTGCTGGCGGCGACTCTGCTGGCGGCCACCCTGGTAGTGCGCGGTCGAGAGCTGCGCAGTCTGTCTTCTCGCGATCTCCTCACCGGCGTGATGAGTCGGCGCTATTTCGACGAGCGCCTCGAAGAGGACGCGGCGCGCATCGAGCACCGTCGCGAATCGGCCCTCTGCGCGATGATCGACATCGATCACTTCAAGAGCTTCAACGACACCTATGGCCACAGCGCCGGCGACGAGGCCTTGCGCGTCATCGGCTCGGTGCTGCGAGCTTCCTTCCGCTCCTCGGACGTCGTCGCCCGCTACGGCGGTGAGGAATTCTCGGTGATCGTCGTCGGCCTCGCGCCGGCCCGCGCCATCGAGCGCATGGAGGCCATCCGCCGCACCGTCGCCGAGTCGCCGGTGCCGCTCTGGGGTGGTCGCTCGGCTCCGATGACGGTCAGCGTCGGGGCGGCCTGCTTTCCGCGCGAGGGATCGTCCTTGCGTCAGGTCCTGGCCCTTGCCGACGAGCGCCTCTACGAAGCCAAGGGGTCGGGCCGCAATCAGGTCGTCGGGCCGCCGCCGGAGGCCCCGGCGTCGCTATAATCAGCGCATCCTTCGATTGATCGATTTCGCGGACCGCGCTGGTCTCGTCGCCACCGGTCCGCTAGAGGAGACTGCGCATGAAACCAAGTCTTTCGACGGCATTGGTCGCAGAGTTCGTGGGCACCTTCGCCCTGGTCTTCATCGGCGCCGGCGCCGGCGCCCTCGGCATCGGCGGGCTGGTGGGCGTGGCCCTGGCCCACGGTCTGGTGGTGCTGGGCTTCGCCTATGCCTATGGCCATCTATCCGGCACCCACATCAACCCCGCCGTCACCCTCGGTCTGTGGGCCGGTGGCGCGATCGATGCCGGCAAGGCGATCAGCTATATCGTGGTCCAGCTCGCCGGCGGCGCCGTCGCCGGCTTCACCCTCGCCTACTGCCTGGGTGGCACCGAGACCGGTCTCGGCGCCACCACCTTGGCGCAGTCCCTGGAGGTCGGCGATGCCACCATCCAGGTGACGCCGGTGATGGGCGTGGTGATCGAGGCGCTGCTCACCTTTTTCCTGGTCAACGCCGTTTTCAACGCCGGCATCAGCGGCAAGGCGGGCAACCAGGCCGGCATCGCCATCGGCCTGACGCTGACCTTCTGCATCCTGATGGGCGGACCGTTGACCGGTGCCAGCCTCAATCCGGCGCGCACCCTCGGTCCGGCGCTGGCGACCGGCAACTTCGCCGACTTCTGGGTCTACCTGGTCGGTCCAGCGATCGGCGGCCTCGCCGCTGCGGTGCTCTACCGAGTGGCCTTCAAGGGGCGTTGATGGCCTGTGCCTGAGGAGGGGACGCCGCGGCTGTGGCGTCTCTGGATCGACACCGGCGGGACCTTCACGGACTGCCTGGCGGAATCGCCGCAGGGTGAGCGGTGGCGCGCCAAGGTGCTCAGCTCGAGCGCCCTGCGTGCCACCGTCGTAGCCGCCGAGGGAGCGCGCCGGGTTCGCCTGGCGCCCTTCTCCCGGACCCTGCCGGACGATTTCCTACGCGGCTTCGAGCTGCGCTGGCTGGGGGCCGAGGGCGGCGCGAGGGTGCGCCGTCACGCCGCCGCCAGCGGTTGGCTCGACCTCGACGGCGACCTCCCTGCGCCGCCCGGTGACCTGATCGGCGCGGCGTCGGCCGTCGAGCTGAGCAGTGACGAGGAAGCGCCGCTGCTCGCCGCGCGCTGGGTGACCGGTACGCCTCGCGACGAGCCCCTGCCGGCGATGAACCTGCGCCTGGCGACGACCCGCGGCACTAACGCCTTGCTCGAGCGTCGGGGGGCGCGCACTGCATTCTTCGTCACCGTCGGCTTCACCGATCTGCTCACCATCGGCGACCAGCAACGGCCGGAGCTCTTCGCCCTCGAGGTGCGCAAGGCGGAGCCCCTCTACGAGACCGCGGTGGCGGTGTCGGCGCGCTGCTCGGCCGCCGGCGAGATTCTGGTACCCCTCGACGAGGAGCAGGTGCGGCGGGACGTCGCCGTCTTGATCGCCGCCGGCTTCGAATCGGCGGCGGTGGCGCTGCTGCACAGCGATCGCTTTCCAGACGGCGAGGATCGCGTTGCCGAGCTGTTGCGCAAGGCAGGGCTGCGCCACGTTTCTGCCTCGGCGGATCTGACGCCCCGCATCGGCTGGCTGAGGCGCGCCGAGACGGCGGTGGTCGACGCCTACCTGGCGCCGGTGATCGATGATTACCTCGACCGCGTGGCGCAGGCCCTCGGGGCCGCCAGCCGACTCGAGGTCATGACCAGCGCCGGCGGCCTGGTGCCGCGTCGTGACTACCGCCCCAAGGACAGCCTGCTGTCGGGACCGGCGGGGGGCGTCGTCGGCGCCCTGCGGTCCGGTCGCCTGGCAGGCTTCGAGCGCATCATCTCCTTCGACATGGGGGGCACCAGCACCGACGTGGCGCGCTGCGATGGCGAGCTCGAGTACCGCTTCGAGCAGCGTGTCGGCGAGGCTCGGCTGGCGGCGCCGGCGCTGGCCATCGAGACGGTGGCCGCCGGCGGTGGCTCGATCTGTCGCTTCGATGGCGTCGCCTTGGTGGTGGGGCCGGAAAGCGCCGGCGCCCGGCCGGGGCCGGCCTGCTACGGCGCCGGCGGTCCGCTGACGGTGACTGACGTCAACCTGCTGCTCGGCCGACTCGATCCGGATCGCTTCGGAATTCCGGTCGATCCGGCGGCCGCCCGTCAGGCCTGCGATCGTCTGCTGTCGGAGGTCGCCGCAGGCCTCGGGTCGACCCCTTCCGAGGATGACCTGTTGCTCGGCCTGCTCGCCATCGCCGATGAGCGCATGGCCGAGGCGATTCGTCGCATCTCGGTGCGGCTGGGTAGTGATCCGGCGGATTTCGCGTTGGTGGCTTTCGGTGGCGCTGGCGGCCAGCACGCCTGTTCGGTGGCCGGGCTTCTCGGCATATCGCGGGTGGTGATGCCGCGCGATGCCGGGTTGCTGAGCGCTCTCGGGCTGGAGGCGGCGCGCATCGAACGGTTTGCTTCCCGCCAGCTCCTCGCCAGGCTGGACGAATGCGGAGCGAACCTGCCGGCCTTCTTCGACGAGCTCACCGCCGAGGCCCGGCAGGCGGTGGTGGCCGCCAGCTCCGCGGCCGCCGAGGGAGCCCTCGAGGCTGGTGATGTCGAGATCCGCCAGCGGGTCGCGACCCTGCGCTTCGCCGGCCAGGAGTCGACCCTCGCCGTGCCCTTCGCGGGCACCGGTGAGCTCCTCGCCAACGCATTCCTGGCGGCCTACCGCGGTCGCTACGGCTACCATCCCGAGAATCGACCTCTCGAGGTCGTCGAATTGCGGGTGATCGCCAGCCAGCCTCCGGCGACGGGTCGCGGCCCTGGGCAGCGCCAGGTGGCGATCGCCGACGGCAACCCGGTGGGCCGGCGGTCGGCCCTTTTTGGCGAGGCCGGTGCCGGGCGCTGGCTGGAATCGCCGGTGTGGGAACGCCGGGCCCTCGCCGGCGAGCACGTTATTTCCGGGCCGGCGCTGGTGGTCGAGGAGCACAGCACCACGGTGGTCGCGGTCGGCTGGAGCTGTCGCGCCGACGCCAGCGGCGCCCTGATCTTGAGTCGGGAGGAAGGATGACGAGCCACCCCATCGAGCTCGAGCTGTTCACCCATCGCTTCGCCGCCGTGGCGGCCGAGATGGGGGAGATGCTGCAGCGCACCGCCGTCTCCACCAACGTGCGCGAGCGCCTCGACTTCTCCTGCGCCGTGCTCGACGGCGACGGCCGATTGGTAGTCAACGCGCCGCACATACCGGTCCATCTCGGGGCTCTCGGACTGTGCGTGCGCCGCCTGCGCCAGGCGGTGACCTTTCGGCCCGGCGATGCGGTGGTCACCAACCACCCGGGCTGGGGCGGCTCGCACCTGCCGGACGTGACGGTGGTGAGCCCGGTGTTCTTCGAAGGCCAGGCGATCGCCTACGTCGCCAATCGGGCGCACCATGCCGAGATCGGCGGCAAGCGGCCCGGCTCGATGCCGCCGGATGCTCGCGTTTTGATCGAGGAGGGTGTCGTGCTGCCTCCCTTTCGGCTGGTCGCCGAGGGAGAGCCGCGCTGGGACGAGTTGCGTCGCCGACTGCTCGAGGCGCCGTTCCCGTCGCGCTCGCCGGAAGAGAACGTCGCCGACCTCGATGCCGCCCTGGCCGCCAACCAGCGCGGTGTCGAAGCGCTGCTCGCCTTGCTCGATCAGCACGGTGCCGAGGCGGTGCGACGCAACATGACCGCCTTGGCGCAAAGAGCTTCCGGGTTGCTGCGCTCGGTGCTTCGAGCGCGGCCGCGCCACCCGTCCCGCGGCCTGCAGCGTCTCGACGACGGCAGCCCGATCGCCGTCGCCGTGGCCCAGCGGGGCGATCGGCTGGAGGTTGACTTCGCCGGCACCGCACGGGTTCATCCGGGCAATCTCAACGCTCCTCCCGGGGTCGTGCGGAGCGCTCTGCTCTATGTGCTGCGGCTGCTGGTGGACGAGCCCGTGCCGCTCAACGAGGGGCTGATGGCGGCGGTCGACCTGCGAGTCCCGCCGGGCCTGCTCGATCCGCCCTTCGGGGAGGATCCGGCGCGCGATCCGGCGGTGGTGGGCGGCAACGTCGAGACCAGCCAGCGGGTGGTCGATACGCTCCTCGAAGCCTTCGGATTGGCCGCCTGCAGTCAGGGCACGATGAACAACGTGCTGTTCGGCAACGACAGCTTCGGCTACTACGAAACGGTGGGTGGTGGGGTCGGTGCCGGGCCCGGCTTCGCTGGCGCGGACGCCGTTCACAGCCACATGACCAACACTCGGATCACCGACCCGGAGATCCTCGAGCATCGCTATCCGGTGCGTCTCGAACGCTTCGAGGTGCGCCGCGGTTCGGGCGGCGCGGGTCGCTTTGCGGGAGGAGACGGCATCGTGCGGGAGATGACTTTCTTGGAGTCGGTCGAGCTCTCGGTATTGACCCAGCACCGCGTCGAGGCGCCCTTCGGCGTCGCCGGTGGCGAGGCCGGCGCGCGCGGCCGCCAGCGGGTGGTGCGGCGCGATGGCGAGGTGGAAGAGCTGGCCTCCGTCGACGGGCGCCGCCTGCAACCGGGGGATCGGCTGATTCTCGAAACGCCGGGTGGCGGCGGTTGGGGGGAGCCCTCGTGAAGCGTTTGCTGTCGGTGCTGCTGTGGTCTGCCATCGCTGCCGCCTTCATCGGTCCGGGTACCGTGGCGACCGCCGCGGCGGCCGGTGCCGGCCATCGATACGCACTGCTCTGGGCGCTGCTGTTCTCGACCGTCACCACTTTCGTGCTGCAGGAGGCGAGCGCTCGCCTGACGGTGGTCTCCGGTCGCGACCTGGCCTCGGCGCTGCGCGACTGGGCTGGCGGTCGCTGGATGGTTCTGCTGATGATCGGCGGGGTGGTGATCGGCTGTGCCGCCTACGAGGCCGGCAACATCCTGGGCGGAGTCTCCGGCGTGATTCTCGCCCTGCCGGGCTCGCGTGAGCTGTGGACCTTGGCGACCGGCGCGGTGGCGGCGCTGCTGCTGCTCGCCGGCTCGCCGCGGGCGACGGCGCGCAGTCTCAGTCTGCTGGTGGCGGTGATGGGAGTCGCCTTCCTGGTGGCGGCGATCCGTCTCGAGCCGCCCCTCGGCGAGCTGGCGCGGGGGGCGCTGCTGCCCCGCCTGCCGGCTGGATCGGGGCTGCTGGTGCTCGGCCTCATCGGCACCACCGTGGTGCCCTACAACCTCTTTCTCGGTTCCGGTCTGGCGCGCGGTCAATCCCTCGGCGAGCTGCGCTTCGGCCTCGCCGTGGCAGTGGGTCTGGGAGGCCTGATCTCGATGGCGGTGTTGGTGGCCGGCGCCGCCGTCGAGGGGCACCTGTCTTTCGCCGCCGTGGCCGACGTCCTCCAAGACCGCCTCGGTCGCGGCGCCCGATCGCTCTTCGCCTGGGGGCTCTTCGCTGCCGGTCTGTCATCCGCCGTCACCGCACCGCTGGCGGCGGCGATCACCGCCCGCGGTGCCTTCGGTGGTGAGGGCTGGCAGGAGCGCGGTGGGCGCTTTCGCGCCGTCTGGGGTGGGGTGCTGGCGGTCGGGCTGCTCTTCGGTCTGTCGGGCATTCGGCCGGTGCCGGTCATCCTCGTCGCCCAGGCCCTCAACGGGGTTCTCCTGCCGCTGGTGGCGATCTTCCTGCTCCTCGCCGTCAACGATCGTCGCCTGATGGGCGAGCGAGGCCTCAACGGTCCCGTCAGCAATCTCGTCCTCGCCCTGGTGGTGGCGGTGGCCTGCGTGCTCGGGGTCAGCCTGCTGCTGCGCGCGGTGACCTCCGCGACGGCGCTACCGGCGCCCAATGAGCAGGTCATCCTGATTGCAGCGGGAGGGCTGCTGGCGGTCGTCGGTTGGCCCCTTTATCGGGCCGTTCGGCGGCGCCGCCAAGTGACCTGAGTCGCTCGCCCTTTCAGCGTTCGATCCCGGGATGCCGCGCCCGCCGGCCGGAGGTGTTGGCGTCTTGAAATTGCAGGGTGTCGCGCTGGTCGTCGAACAGGGACTCGCGGGCAGCGGGTGGCTACCGGAGAACGGCCATGTCAGACGAATACCCTGAGGCTCCGCCTGGGCGGCTGGCTGAGGCGTCACAGGACCACGGTCAGCGGCCGGGAACACGGTCCAAAACTTGCCTGTGCGCCTTCCAGGAGGGACATTTTCGTGATATATCACGTAAATGTCCCGACCCCGCTTCTTCCTACTGATTCATCGCGCTCATCACGCCCTGAGAAGCCGCATGGAGCGCGAGACCCGTGCCGCCGTCAGCCTGACGACCCTCGAGCTCACCGCTCTGTGGGCGCTTTCCTCCCGACCGGGACTCGGCATCCAGGCCCTCGCGGACGCGCTCCACGTCGACCACGCGGTGGTCAGCCGACTCGCCAAACAACTCGTCCGCAAAGGCGTCGCCCGGCGGGTTGTCGACCCGAACGACCGTCGCAAGGCACCGCTCGAGCTGACGGACGCCGGCGTCGCGAAGGCCGAGCGCGGCCGGCGTCTGCTCGATCACGCCAACGCCCGCATCGCGAGCGGCTTTACCGACGATGAACTCGCCACCGTGGCCCGATTCCTCGAGAACCTGATCGCGGTCGGAAAAGAGACCGCCCCACTGGAGAGCCCATGAGCACAGAACCGACTTCCGCGGCCAATGCCCAGGGCTGGCAAAAGACCGCCTGCATCTTCTGCTCCCTCAACTGCGGACTCGAGGTTCGGACGGAGGGCCGAGCGATCACCGAGGTGCGTGGAGACCCTGATCACCCGGGTTCCCAGGGATATGTGTGCGAAAAGGCGCGGCGGATCACTGCCTACCAGTCGGCCGCGGATCGGATCACCACCCCACTCCGGCGCCGGCCGGACGGGTCCTTCGAGCCGGTCAGCTGGGATACGGCGATCCGCGAGGTCGCCGACCGTCTGGCGAGCATCCGGGAACGGCACGGCGGTGAGAAGATCCTCTTCTACGGCGGCGGCGGCCAGGGGAACCACTTGGGAGGTACCTACTGCGAGTCTACCCTCAAGGCGCTCGGCGTCCGTTATCGCTCCAACGCCCTCGCTCAGGAGAAGTCCGGTGAGTTCTGGGTGAACGGCAAGATGCTCGGGGCCGGTGTGCACGGTGACTTCGAGCACGCCGAAGTGGGGCTCTTCCTCGGCAAGAACCCTTGGCACTCGCACGGATTCGCTCGCGCTCGTGCGGTGATCAACGCGTTCAAGAAGGATCCGAACCGCACTCTGATCGTCGTCGATCCGAGGCGCTCGGAGACGGCGGCCCGCGCAGATATCCATCTCCAACTCGAGCCCGGCACCGATGCCTGGTGTCTGGCAGCGCTCGTAGCCATCCTGGTTCAGGAGGATCTGGTCGCGCACGACTGGGTCGCGGCGCACGCCGACGGCTTCGATCGCGTCGCTCCCCTCTTTGCGGACATCGACGTCCCCGCCTACGCCGCGATCTGCAACGTCCCCGAAGAGCTCCTGCGACGGACGGCGCGGCGCATCGCGGCCGCCCAAAGCGTCGCCACCTTCGAAGACCTCGGGTTGCAGATGAACCAGCATTCCACCCTCGCGAGCTACCTCCACCGGCTGGTGTGGATGCTCACCGGACACTTCGGAAAGCAAGGGTCAAACAACGCGTTCGTTCCCTTCCTCTCACTCTCCGCGGCCAGCAAGGGGAACGTGGCCGGTAAGTCCGCGGAGCGCCGTCGACGCCAGCGCGTCAGTCCTGTCACCGGGTCGAAGATCGTGATCGGCCTGATCCCTTGTAACGTCATGGCCGAGGAAATCCTCGCGGACCACCCCGAGCGTTTCCGCGCCATGATCATCCAGAGCGGGAATCCGGTGCATTCCATCGCGGACAGTCCGCGGATGCGGGAGGCGATGGCCGCCCTGGAGTTTTCCGTGGTCCTCGACGTCGCGATGACCGAGACCGCACGCTGCGCGGACTACGTTCTGCCGGCGGCCAGCCAGTTCGAGAAAGCGGAGTGCACCTTCTTCAACATCGAGTTTCCCCGCAACACCTTCCACCTGCGCCGCGCCCTATTCGACCCCGCGCCGGGAACCCTTCCGGAAGCCGAGATCCACAGCCGCCTGGTCGAGAGACTGGCAGGCATCACCGATCGCCACCTTCGACCCCTGAGAATCGCGGCGAGGCTCGGCCGTCCGGCTCTCGCCGCTGCGCTGGCCCTGCTCCTGCGAAAGCGGCCGGACTGGTTTGGCTTCCTCCCGGTTCTCCTCTACCGCGCTCTCGGACCCTGTCTTCCCGCCGGCACCCGCGAGGCGGCCGCATTATGGCCGGTGTGCCACGCCTACCTGCGCGCGGAACGTTCCAGTGCGGCCCGGGCTGGCTACACGGGATTCGCGCTGCGGGCTGCCGAGCGACTCTTCGACGACGTTCTGTCCGGGAGAGGCATCGTCTTCTCCGAGTCCGAGTACGACGAGACCTGGGACCGAGTCCGGACTCCCGGAGGACGCTTCCAATTGGCCCTGCCGGAGCTCTTCGACTCCGTCACCGCGCTGGCCGACGGGGCGCCCGCCCCCGACCCGGACTATCCCTTGGTGCTGTCCGCCGGCGAGCGGAGGTCCTCGACGACCAACACTATTCTCCGCGATCCGACGGTACGGCCGCGAGGAGCCGAGTTGCGCATTTCCCCTGCCGACGCGTCGTCCCACGGAGTCGAGACCGGAGATCGCGTGCGATTGTCGACCCGACGCGGGTCGGTGATCGTGGACGTCGACGTGACTGACACGATGCGGGCCGGTCACGTCTCGTTGCCCAACGGTTTCGGCCTCGCCTTCGAGCCCGGCGGAATGGCCGGCGTGCCGACCAATGAGCTGACCAGTGCCGACCATCGGGATCCCTTCGTCGGAACTCCTTGGCACAAGCACGTTCCCGCACGCATCGAGGCCTGCCCCGCCGAGGCCGCTAGGTCGCAGGCAGAGGCCTGAGCTCTTCTGGAGCGGAAACAGCACCCCGAGTCGATCTCTATTCGATCTGCCGTCGACTTGGCCCGAGGTGAGAACTTTCTTATTACCGGGCCTTGCCCCCGGCTGAACGCTCCTGCTGTAGGTCGTCGTATTGCTGCCGCGCCTTTTCAATCCGCGGCATATGCGCTTGACCCCAGGCGTCGATCGCCGCTTCCACCGGGCTCAGGCTCTGGCCGAGCGATGTCAGCTTGTACTCCACGCGAGGAGGAATCTCCAGGAACTGCTCGCGTGACACAAGACCGTCTCTCTCGAGCTCGCGCAGCTGCTGCGTGAGCATCCGCTGACTGACGCCCGGTATCTGACGCCTCAGCTCGTTGAAACGCAGCGTCCCTTCAGCCTCCAAGGCGAAGAGGATGGCGGGTTTCCATTTGCCGGCGAAGACGCTCAAGACGCGCTCGATGGGACACAGACCCTCGTGGCGGATGGCTTTCTTACTCATATTGTAAGTAGGTTATCACATCGTACCTACTTGACAATGAGTAACTAGGAGGCTCAAATGAACTCAGGTCTGCACAAGCCCTTCACTCTGGTGGGCCTCAACTAGCGACAGCAGGAGAAACACCAATGCGCCTGACACCCGATGAGCTGCCAGAACGTCGCGGCTCCCGCCCCCGAACTACCCCAACGAATCCCCATACACAACTAGAGCAGAACGCTCCGGAGGCGCTACAGCGGGAAACAGCGGAGTTCATGTTCAGCCTCTCGTGTGTGCGAGAGGTCGCGTCCAAAATCTCGGTTCCTGGTGCTCGCGCGATGTGGCTGCAGGAAGCTTGCGAGGCGGGACCGCCCAACGCCTTCATGATCGATCGCGAGTTCTGCCACCTGCACCCTCCAAGGGACGGTAGCCTGCACTTGAACTTGCCCCTAGATGTCATGCAGCTAGCCATCGAAAAGGGATGGGCCGAACAGCACCCGCTCGCGGCTCGCGGGATCGTGCCTGAGAATGTGGTCATGGTCTATGGGCCGAGAGATCGAGACGAGCTCGAGGCCGTCAAAACGCTCATCGCTGAGGCTCACGCCTTCGCTCACCCAGCCAAAGGTGGAGCCTCAGAGCATGAGTAATCGCAGAACGCCCAGCATCGAAACCCGGTCCCTAGAAGACCTGTACGAACTCGCTTTGGAGGAGGGCGCCGAGTTCGTCCTCCGCGCTGGCGGCGACAAGCCTGATCAGATCGACTACTACCTGGACAGGTTCAAGGCGAGGTTTCCAGGACTCGACGTAACCCACAGTGTAGAGCTCAGCATCTATCACGCACCGCGGTACGACAATGCGCGGGAGGCTGGCGGCGAGTCGGACGTGCCCGATGTCATCCAACTCCAGACGCAGTATAATCTGGATTACTACGCTCAACACGGTTTGCTAGAGGCGTACAAACCGAAGAACTGGGACAAGGTGTACCCGGACCACAAAGACCCCCACGGGCAGTGGGTCAGCCTTTACGGCGTCACCTTCAGCAATTTCTTCAACTCCGACTTGGTGAGCGAGAGTCGCGCTCCTCGAGATGCGATGGATTACTTGGACCCTTCTTTGGCTGGGCGCGTAATCCTGACTTACCCCCACAGCGATGATGCCGTGCTCTACCAGTTCTGGCACCTCCAGCAGGAGTACGGCTGGGAGTATCTGCAGCGACTGGTCGAGACCAAACCCACTTGGGTTCGAGGTACGGCCATGCCCTATGTGGCCATCAACAACGGATGGTATGCAGCGAGCTTCACCACCTTCTGGGCCTTTGAGCCGCTTCCTGAATGCCCCGCCCGCTTTGTGCTTCCAACGCAGGACTTCTTCTTGACCTGGTTCCAAGGAGCAGGAATCCCCACCCAAGCCAAGAACAAGGCAGCAGCGAGACTCTACTTGAACTGGATGCTGTCCGATGAGTTCCAGGCCACCTGGCTACAGTTTCCTTCAAGGTACGACATCGAGGCGTCCGCAGGCTACGAGTCGGTGCTCCAGCACCACACCTCGCCCGGAGACTTCCATCGTTTCAATATGAGGCGTAGTCTGGTTGAGCGGTTCCGATCCCAAATCGAGCAACTAATAGGTCCTGCAGAAGGCCCAGATCCTTCCAAGATGGACTACGAGGTCAGGCCTTAGCACCGCCTCAATCGAACAATGATGGCGGGGGTGCTCCCGATGACGTGGGTCGGAGTTGTCGCGGAGCTTCAGAAGGACTGGCGTAATCCGACGGCAGAGGAACTCGCAGGAATCATCGTCCAGCACCCTCCGTCTAGGGCAACGTTGTTGGCAGCCACCTGGCGGCCAAAGACCATTGAACGGAGAATTCTCTCTCCCTACCAGCCGAGCAGGTTCTTGAGCTCTTGCAGGCCCCAGGCGTGGCCGATGGCGCCCAGCAGGGTGCCGAGGACCAGGCTCGGCCAACTGCCGGGGCGGTTCTCGAAGCGCTCGTAGAGCGCCAGCAGGATGAGGGTGAAGGTGGGGTAGCCGATCAGGGCGATCCAGGGGATGCCGGCGGTCATGCGGGTACCGTCTTCCCAGCGGGCCATTTCGAGGGCGGCGAGAAAGGGCTCGTAGAAGGGCACCAGGGCGACCATGAACAGGCAGGCGAGGGCGATTCTGGCCGCTGCCTGGATGTGCGGCCGGATGTGCTCCGCCCACACCAGAGCGGCGTAGATGCTGTAGGCCCAGATGACGGCGGCCATCGCCGGCGCTTTGCCGAAGTTGAGGCTCAGGGAGGCGAAGCCGTAGAGGATTTCGCGCAGGGCGACAAAGTTCTCGCGTACCAGACCAGCCGCGAGCAGGAAGGCGAATAGTGCGCCGCGGCCGGTCTTCCAGGCGTGGAAGGCGCTGACGGCGACGAAGGCCAGGGTGAGCCACTCGACGAACTGCTGCACGGCTCTAGCCCGCCCTTCTCACGAGGTTTCCTGGCGAGAGGCCGTCGGTTCTTGAAGATGCAAGGCATCCGTCGCTGCCACGACGCCGCCGTACTCGACGTCCTGCGAGGAGAGCAGGCGACGGATAACGCTGCAGATTCGCGGACATACGGACGCGCAGCGGAAAGCTGGTGAGAAGGGCGGGCTAGCGCCGCGGCGGGAAAAGGACCAACACCAATAGCAGTCCGACCGGCAGCTTGGTCGGCCAATCGAGGTGGCCAAAGCGCAGGCCTTCGATCACCATTCCGAGGACCACTATGGTGGCGAGCAGGAGCAGCGGTAGGGCGCGCCACAGGCGATCGCCCGGGGTGGCGCTCATCGGGCGGGCCTCACGGCACGTTCTCTTTCAGCTCGCGGAGCCAGACCTCGGCTTCTCCGTCGCTCGGAGCGCGCCAGTCGCCGCGTGGCGAGAGGGATCCGCCGGAGCCCACCTTGGGGCCGTTGGGGCTGGCGGAGCGCTTGAACTGCGAGACCTTGAAGAAGCGGTAGAGGAAGACGCCGAGCCACTTCTTGATGGTGGCGAGGTCGTACTGCCGCCGGTCTTCATCGGCCATCGTCTCGGGCCAGTCGCCGCGCTCGCGGTCGCCCCAGGCGTGGAGGGCCAGAAAGGCTACCTTCGAGGGTCGGAAGCCGAAGCGGGTGAGGAAATAGAGGTGGAAGTCCTGCAGCTCGTAGGGGCCGATGACGTCTTCCGTGCGCTGCGCCGGACCGTCGTCCGGACCGTCGCCGGGAATCAGCTCGGGCGAGATCTCGGTGTCGAGGATCGAGGCCAGGATGCGTGCCGCCTCGCCTTCGAAGCGGCCAGTCTCGATCTCCCACCGGATGAGGTACTGGATCAGGGTCTTGGGGACCGAGGTGTTGACGTTGTAGTGCGACATCTGGTCGCCGACGCCATAGGTGGTCCAGCCGAGGGCGAGCTCCGAGAGGTCGCCGGTGCCGAGCACCAGGGCATCGTGAAAGTTGGCCAGGCGGAAGAGGTGCGAGGTGCGCTCACCGGCCTGCACGTTCTCGAAGGTGATGTCGTGGACCGCTTCACCTTTGGCGAAGGGGTGGTCGAGATCGGCGAGCATCTGGCGCGCCGAGGGGCGAATGTCGATCTCGCCGGCGGTGACGCCGAAGGCGGCCATCAGGGCTCGGGCGTCGCGCAGGGTGCGCTCGCTGGTGGCGAAGCCCGGCAGGGTGTAGGCGAGGATGTTCTCCCGCGGCAACCCCAGGCGGTCGACGGTTTTGACCGCCACCAGCAGCGCCTGGGTCGAATCGAGGCCCCCGGAGACGCCGATCACCAGCTTGCGGATGCCGGTCGCCTCGAGGCGCTTGATCAGGCCATGAATCTGGATCTCATAGGCTTCGAAGCAGCGCTCGTCGCGTAGCTCGCGGTCGGAAGGCACGTAGGGAAAGCGGTCGACGGCGCGCTCGAGGGCGATCTCCTCGTCGGGACGCTCGAAGGCGAAGGGGATGCGCCGGAAGCTGCGCAAGCGCTCGCGGTGGTCGCCGATCGAGTCTCCGAAGCTGGTCAGTCGCAGCCGCTCCTGGCGCAGGCGCTCGAGGTCGATGTCGGCGAACAGCAGCTCGCCCTGGCGCGAGAAACGCTTGCCCTCGGCGAGCAGCTCGCCGTTTTCGTAGATCAGCCCTTGGCCGTCCCAGGCCATGTCGGTGGTCGACTCGCCGGGACCCGCCGCGGCGAAAAGGTAGGCACCGAGGCAGCGCCCCGACTGGGAAGCGCAGAGGGCGCGCCGAAAGTCGGCCTTGCCGACGGTGATGTTGCTCGCCGACATGTTGGTCAGCACGGTGGCGCCGGCCAGGGCCGCCCAGGTGCTCGGCGGGATCGGTACCCAGAGGTCTTCGCAGACTTCGGCGTGGAGCTTGAAGTCGGGCATGCCTTCGGCCTCGAAGATCAGGTCGGAGCCGAAGGGCACTTCTTGGCCGAGCAATCGGATGCGGTCGCCGATCGCCTGGCGGGCCGATGCGAAGTAGCGTTTTTCGTAGAACTCGCGATAATTGGGCAGAAAACTCTTTGGAACCACGCCCAGAATTCGTCCGCGATGGAGGGCGACGGCGCAGTTGAAGAGGCGATCTTCGAAGCGTAGAGGAAGGCCGACCAGGAGCAGTGGATTGAGCTCGCGGCTCTCGGTCAGGACGTGCTTCAGGGCCACCTCGGAAGCGTCGAGGAGAGCGTCTTGATGGAACAGGTCGTCGCAGGTGTAGGAGGATAGGCCGAGCTCCGGAAAGAGCGCCACGGCGGCGTGTTGCCGATGGGCCTGCCGGGCCAGGGCGAGGCTCTCGCGGGCGTTGAACTCGGGGTCGCCGACTTTGACCTTGGGAACACCGACGGCGACCCGTACGTATCCGTGGGAGTAGAGAGACAGAAACGGTTGAATCATCGGTGTCGTCCTGGGGTTCCTCGGACCCTACCAGATCCGTACGGGCGAGCTCCTGGCTCGCCAGCGGAGGGCGATTTCCGTGTCTTGGAGAGCGGCCCAGCGGGACGTTCTCGGGAGGAGGGGCGGTGACGGAAGCGATCCATGAGCCAAGCGAAGACCATCCCGCGGCGTCCGATGCCGCGGCCGAAACCGGGGCCCAGGAGCGTGCCGAGCCGGTGCAGCGCGGCGAGCGCATCCGCTCCCTCGACCTGCTTCGCGGCGTCGCCGTCATGGGCATTCTGGTGATGAACATCCAGAGTTACTCGATGCCCCAGGCGGCCTATTTCAACCCCACCGCCTACGGCGATCTCACCGGCCTCAACTACGCCGTGTGGGTGTTCAGCCATGTGTTGGCGGACCAGAAGTTCATGTCGCTGTTCTCGCTCCTGTTCGGCGCTGGGCTGGTGCTGGTGGCGCAGCGCGTCGAGGCCCGCGGTGGCAGTCCCTGGAAGATTCACGGTCGGCGGATGCTGTGGCTGCTGGTCTTCGGTCTGATTCACGCCTATGTGATTTGGGCCGGGGACATCCTGGTCACCTACGCCCTCTGCGGCCTGCTGGTGTTTCCGCTACGGCGGCGATCGCCGCGCACGCTTCTGATCGTGGGGGCTTTGGTGCTGATGGTACCGGTGATTCTGAACGTGCTCAGCGCCTTCTCGATTCCTCACTGGCCCGCCGAGTCTCTGGACAGCACCGGGCAGCGCTGGGCACCGCCGCCGCAGGAGATCGAGAGCGAGCTGGAGGCGATGCGGGGCAACTGGCTAGAGCAGGCTCCGGCGCGCAACGACGATGCCTTCCAGTTGCAGGTGCCGGCATTTCTCTTCTGGACGATGTGGCGCGCCGGTGGCCTGATGTTGATCGGGATGGCGCTGTTCAAGCTCGGAGTGCTCTCCGCGGCGCGGTCGCGGCGCTTCTACCGCGGGCTGGCGCTGGTCGGCCTCGCGGTGGGTGTCCCGCTGGCTGCTTGGGGTGTCGTCAAGAACTTCGAGGCTGGCTGGGCCTGGCAGTGGTCGATGTTCTTCGGCAGCCTGCCGAATTACTTCGCCAGCTTGTTCACCGCGGCCGCCTATCTCGGGATCATCGTCGGTGCCGCCGCCGTCTTTCCTGGGCGCAGGCTCTTCCAGGCGGCCGGCCGTATGGCTTTCACCAACTACCTCGGCCAGTCGGTGATCTGCACGCTGATCTTCTACGGCACCGGCCTGGGGTGGTTCGGCTCCGTCGAGCGCAGCGGCCAGGCCCTGGTGGTGGTCCTGGTGCTGCTCTTTCAGCTGGTGTTCTCGGCCTGGTGGCTGGAGCGTTTTCGCTTCGGCCCGGCGGAGTGGCTGTGGCGCAGTCTGACCTACGGTCGCTTGCAGCCGATGCGGCGTCGGGACTAGGAGCTCCGAGGGCCGCATCCCAGCCAAAGAAAAACGCCCGAGGGCGAACCCTCGGGCGTCATCCTACGAGCCGAAATCCCGAGAGCTACTGGGTCTCGGAAGTCCAGCGCGAAGTGTCGCCGGTTTCGAAGCCGTCGACCAACATCGGACCTTCGATCACCCGCAGGGTCGGGCCGGCATCGGTGCAGCGCATGTTGTCGCCGCCCGGCTGCGACTCGTGGAAGCTGCCGGCGTGGACCCACAGCACGATGTCCGTGCCGTTGACGCTTTCGTTGGTGTCGAAGTCGTCGAGGTTGGCGCGACATACCGACGGATTGGTCGAAAAGCCGTTGAAGTCCGTCAGCTCGTTGGACTTGTAGGCCAGCACCCAGCCGTCCGCCATCGGGAAGTCGTTGGGCACCAGCAGAGGATCGCCAGCGCCTTGGTCGCCGGCGTTGCGGGTCACCTCGACGGTGAGGCCGCTGCTGTTGCTGCCGACGATCCACTGGCTGCGGGCCGGGCTGGTGTCGACCCAGGACTTCTCGGTGGCGACGCGCGTCGGCGTGACTCCCACGACCTCGTCGACCCAGTTGTCGGCGGTTTCGTTGATGTCGAAGTCGAAGCGCCAGTAGGCGTGGTGGTTGTGATCCTCGATCTCGCACGGGTGATCGACGGCGGTGAAGCTGGCCCGCGCCTCGATGCGCCCGTCGGCGTAGAACTCGTACCACGGAATGTAGCGATACCAGCCGGCGGCGGTCTGGGCGGTCAGCCGCAGGCTGGTGCCGAAGTCCTCGACGGCGACGCCGGAGAAGGAGCCCGAGTCCGAACCCGGGTTATTGCAGACGGTGGACGCCGGCGTGCTGGTGCCGGTGCAGATGCCGCCGGAGCTCGGGGCGCAGTCGAAACGACGGTTCTCGTCGAACCAGTCGCGGTAGCACGGATCACCGAAGCAGCCATTGGGGGCGTAGCGCACGTTGAGAATCGGGATGTGCGCCGTCTTGAGGATGGTGGTGCCCTTCCACTTGACGTCGTAGATCTCGAGGCCCGAGCCGTTGCCGGCCGGCGTGCTGTTGTTCGGGGCGCGGAAGCAGAACTCCCACACCGGGCTGACCGACGGCCAGGTCACCGAGTTGGCGCAGCCGCCACCGGCCTCGGCGGTCGGCGCGAAGAGGGCAAGCTGAGCGGTCACCAGGACTGCAGCGGTGAGGATCGTCTTCGATTTCATGCTCAGTTGCCCTCCGTGGCGGAGCTCTTGACGTATTCGCTGTCCCACACCGCCGAGAAGTTGTACCGCCCGTCGGCGATCTCCTGCCGGGTCAGGTCGACGAGCACCCGCTGGGAGGAACGCGAGACGGTGCTCTTGGTGTCGACGAAGTGGTAGATCAAGCAGATGTTGCGGCTGCAGGGATCGTCTTCGTAGGGGCTGCGCAGGAAGAAGGCGCCGTTGAGGACGTGGTCCGGGTCGTTGGCGTAGTGCTGCAGACCCTCATCGGCGAGGATGATCGCCATGCCGGCGTCGATCTCGGCGCGGTTGGCCTGGATCAGGCCGTGGTCGTTGCGATGCTGCAATTCACCAGAATCGAGGTTGACGGTGATCTCGTGGGTCAACCCCTGGTCGTAGTTGCGCACGAACATCGTGGCCCGGCGGAAGGGGCCGTCCGGTCCCTTGGGGTAGTCGGAGCCACCGCGCAGCACGCGGGTACGGTCGTCGCCGATCAGAGCTTGGACCTTCGGGTGGTCGAGGATCCAGGCGAAAACGGCATCCTGCTCCTCGGCGGTGAAGGGGTCACTGTGATAGCTGGTGAGGGTGGGCAGGTCGGCGACCTTCGCGGCGAGCGCGGGGGCGACGAAAACCACCACTTGGAGGCAGGCGATGAGGCAAAAGCAAATCGTCCGGCAGCTCTTCATGGATCCTCCTGGCATTAAAAGGCGGCGAGAGACACTTGCCGGTCCCCGGCCGACGGCGGTGGTGTAATTTTCCTCAAGAGATAGGCGAGAGCCTGGGCCCCTGCTTGGCCTCGCTCGTCCTTTAAGATAGCAGATCTGGTTACGGTACGCACATGGGTACGGCTGTCATGGTTGAACGGTCGTCCAAGAGAGGGGAGAATCCGTTTCGATGATCGATCCCATCGATAGTCCCTATAGAACCCCCTTCGACGGTTCCTTCGAGCTCGAGCGCTCGCCGACGGCTCCGCCGGCCACGGCGCCGGGCCGCAAAGAGAGCAAGCGCCGGCTGGCGAACAAGGTCGAACGGCTCGCCGAGCTGCAGCGCCGGCTCTACGCCGAAGACCATTGGAGTGTTCTGCTGGTCTTCCAGGCGATGGACGCTGCGGGCAAGGACGGCACCATCCGGGCCGTCCTGACGGGCGTCAATCCGGCCGGCTTTCAGGTCAGCAGCTTCAAGCAGCCGTCGGCCGAAGAGCTCGATCACGACTTCCTCTGGCGCACCACCCGCCGTCTGCCCGAGCGGGGACGGATCGGGGTGTTCAACCGCAGCTACTACGAAGAGCTGCTGGTGGTGCGGGTGCATCCGGAGTATCTCGGCGGGCAGCGCCTGCCGCGCCCGATCTCGCCCGAGGAGCGCTGGCCGGAGCGCTTCGCCTCGATTCGTCAGCACGAGGAGCACCTGGCCCGCAATGGCTGTCTGGTGCTCAAGTTCTGGCTCAACGTGTCGCGCGAAGAACAGCGTCGGCGGTTCTTGGCGCGCATCGACAATCCCAAGAAGAACTGGAAGTTCTCCGCCAGCGACGTGCGCGAACGGGGCTACTGGTACGACTACATGGCGGCTTACCAGGACGTCATCAACGAGACGTCTCGGCCGTGGGCGCCGTGGTATGCGATCCCTGCCGACAACAAGCCCTACATGCGCCTGCGGGTGGCCGAGATCGTGGTGGATGCTCTCGAGCGCCTCGATCCGCAGTATCCGGAGTTGCCGGAGGACGAGCTGCGGGCGCTGGCCGAACAGCGCGCCCTGCTAATGGCGGAGGAGTGAGGTCTTTCGACCTTCGCGCAGGCTCGGAGAAGTAAAGGCGCGGGGGCTTCGGTAGAAGGTTGATTGGTTCGAGTCGCGGCCGGGAGATCCCGGAGCCGGGCTCCGAGTTAGACGCTTGGCACACAAGGAGGAAACTAGAATGGCACGACCGCATCGCGCTTCCTTTCCGCGAAATCTCACGACCTTCTTCGCCGTCCTCGCGCTGTTGGCCCTCGCGCCCTTCGCCCTGGCTCAGGAAGGGGACCCCGAGTACGGTGGCGTCATTCCGACGCCGTATCAGCCGGGCGAGGCGAGCTCCCAGGCTTACTCCAAGATCTGGAGCACCGGCAAGGTGTGGGTGTTGAGCACTTTCGCCGCCAAAGACTTCAAGCACCACAATGGCGATGGCTCGGTGGGCGGCGTCGACGCCCTTTCGGGCCTGGTCCAGGAGTGGCGGGAGGCCTATCCGGACTTCTGGATGGAGATCGACGAGACCATCGTGCAAGACGACAAGGTGGCCTTCCGTTGGAGTGCGACGGGTACCCCGAAGGATGGTGGTGAAAAGCGCACCATGACCGGCATGGCGCTGCTGCGCGAGAGCAACGGTCAGATCACCGAGAGCTGGTTTTACGCCGACACGGGCCTCTAGTCGCCACTCCCTCGGAGCCCGAACCGGTGGCGGAGTCCTTCCGCCACCGGGGGCGAACTCTTGGCTCCCCTCGCCGGATGAGCGTCTGGGGTTCCGGCCAAAGCACCGGGATGGAGCCCCCCTCTCGGAAACTACTCTGAATCAATCCGGCACCTGCCAGCTCAGCTCATGGGCAATTGAAGTCGCCGCCGCAGGCGCAGATCGGGCCGCTGCAGTGCTGCTCAGTACCACTTTCGTGGCAGATTCGCGGTTCGCATTCGAAACAGCCGGCGGCACAGAAGCTTCGTGCCGCCTCCGTGGACCAGCCGGGGGCGAAGTTGGTGGAGCCGGACAGCTTGGTGTCCGGAATGGTGTCGCCGTCGGTGTCGAAGCTCGCCAGTCCTACGGTTCGGCCATCGGCACGACCGTGGTGCCGCCAGGGAATCGCCTGCGCGGTGAATCGCACATGTCCTGGGAGGGTGAGCGCTTTGCCACCCGCCAGGGGCCGGAAGGTGAGGGCGACGTCGGCGGCCAGCGGGACGTTGAAGTGACCGCCCTCGGCTTGCTGGCGATAGATCCGCATGGTGGTCATCTGCTGTTTGCCGTCGAGGCCGATGATCAGCTCGTAGAGGCCGCATTCGGTGGCGATCGGAGCGATCGATTTGAGGGACAGGGCACGGAAGCGCACCCGTGTTTCTGCCAGGCCGCTGCCATCGAAGACGGCGTCGTCGAGGCGCTCGATGACCGTATCGGCGAAGCGCAAGGAGCCTTCGACCTCGGTCGCGATGGGCTCACCGCGGAGATCGACCCGCGCTTCGAGAGGCTCGGAGCCAGGGCAGAAGAAATCCGCCGGTACCGGGTTGTGGGCGAAGTCGTAGTAGGTGGTTCCGTTGGGTAGGGTGGTGAAGACATCGATGCCGCGATCGATGTTGTCGGCGGCAAAGGCTGGACAGGTGATCAGTGCGACGAGGACAGCGCACAGCATGGTCGTTCTCTTCACGAGCGAACCTCCTGGGATCCCGGAGCGGGAGCGGTTGTCGGCCGGAGGGTTCGTCAGCGAGAAGGCTGAGAGCCCGCGCCGAAGAAAATGAGTGGACGCTCTGAATGTAGTTGAAAATTAATATATATTCAAATGTTGAATATATAAAGAAGGGCTCCGCTCTTCTCTCCCTGGCGCCGTGGACTCAGGCTTCGGCGAGCAGGAAGGGCTCTGCGGCGGTCACCACCAGCGCGCCGCGGCGGGTCACGACGACGGTGTGCTCGTACTGCACCGCCAAACCGCCGTCCTCGGTGGCGAGGGTCCAGCCGTCGGGGCGCTGAACCACGTGCCGGGCGCCGGTGGAGACGAAGGGCTCGATGGCGAGCACCCAGCCATCCTTCTGCCGTCGCCGGTCCCGGCGGTCGAAGTGGGAGCTGATGTTGGCGGGTTCCTCGTGGAGGGAGCGTCCCACACCGTGGCCGTGAAGGTCGCGCAGGACTTCGTAGCCCTGGGATGCGGCACAGCGTTGGGCGGCTCGACCGATGCTGCGCAGGGGGCGGCCGCTGCGGACGGCCCCGAGGGCGGCGCGTAGGGTCTGCTGACCGGCTTGGCAAAGACGATCGAGCTCGGGGTTGGATCGGCCGATCACCTTCGAGGCGCCATTGTCGGCCCAGAAGCCATCGAGCTCGACGCTGACGTCGATATTGACCAGGTCACCGGAGCGCAGCCGGCGATGATTGGGGACTCCGTGGGCGACCTCGGAGTTCACGCTGATGCAGGTCGCGGCCGGGAATCCGGCCCCCAGGCGCGGTGCCGACCGGGCTCCATGGCTCCTCATCCGGAGCTCCCCGAGGCGATCCAGCTCGCGGGTCGGCACTCCCGGCTGGGCGGCCTCCAGGAGCGTTGCCAGCACGTCCGCTGCCGCTCTCCCCGCCGCCGCCAGGCCCTCGTACTGTCCCTCCGACTCGATGGTCACGAAGCGCTCCGTTGGCTCAGTCTTCGCCGGCGCCGCCGACTCGCGACTCGGCGACCGAGAGAATCTCCTCCATCACCTCCGGGCCCTCCGGAAGGAGGCCCGAGGCGGGCAAGCGTCGAATCAGCTCGGCCCAGCGTGGCTCGGCGGCGAAGACCTTGCGGAAGATCGGCAACGCCTCCTTGCGGCGGCCCGAGTCGTAGAGGGTGACCGCCTGCCAGAAGGGCAGCTCGACGATGTCCGGGGCGAGCTTGGCGGCGGCGGTGTAGTGGCCGAGGGCGGCTTCGATGTCGCCTGCCGCAACCTCCTCATCGCCGGCATTCATCTCCTCGTAGGCGCGGTGCAGCTCGTAAAGGCGCCGCAGCTCGCCCAGCGGATCGGCGTGGTCGTCGACCCGCAGGTCGACCAGCCGGTCCTCCCAGACCATTCCGCTGGCTTCGGCGGCAACCACCAGGAGGGCAGCGCTCTGCTTGCCGCGAATGTCGCCACCTTCCTTCTCGGCGGCCTCGAGGGCGAGGATCAGGCGCTCGGCGAAGGGCCGGTCGGCGGAGCCTTCGTAGGCCGTGGCCATCGCCGCCCAAACCGTGCCGTGCTCCATCAGGTTGGCCTGCACGGAGTAGCCTTCGCCCATTTGATGGCCGGCCTCTTCGATGCAGCGCTCGCCGGTCCAGGCGGCGACCCGCCCCTGGGCGTCGACCATCGCCACCTGGCGCACGCCCTGCTGGCTGTCGAGACCGAGAAGACGGTTGAGGGCTTGGCGGGCGCTCTTGCCTTGCTTCATCAACTGGAGGCCCTTGGGACCATAGCCCGGGTCGACGAAGCTCTGGGTCGCCACTGCGCCGACCCCGGCCTCGGCCCAGGGAACGATCGGCCCGACCTGGAACCAGTGGCTCTGCACCGCCACGCCGAGCTGACCGGTGGCGGGATCGCGCGCCACGATGGAGTAGGTATGGGCCAGGGGACCGAGCTCCGCCAGGGGCTGGGCGCCAGCCAGCGGCACGCTGCCGCTGACCAGCAGGGCCAGGCCGACGAGCTGACAGATCAGCCTGGGAGAAAGGGGGCTGCCGAACCAGAGCGATCGCTTCATGAGTCACCTCCGCCTTGAGATCAGGGGGACCCCATTCTAAGGCGGAAGGAGGGGTTGTGAGGACGGTGTTTTTGCTGATGGCTATGAAGTAAGCTCAGCAAGCTTTGAATCAAGCCTCATGGACTCATGGTGATCGGCGCCGGCGGAGCTTCTCGCGGAGCGGCGGGGGTTGCCGATGAAAGATCATCCGGACGCCTGGCGGCGGTTGGTGGCGGCGGTGGTCGAGAGCTTCGAGACGCCGGTCTTGGAAGCCTACGACGGCGACGAAGAGGAGAGTCTCCTCTTCACCGACCTGCGTCAGCAGTTCATCCTCGCCGGGGTCGAGCACCTCGAACGCTTCCGAAACCCCACGCCGTGGCTGCAGATCGGGGTCGCGGTGCGCGACGGTCGCCAGGCCTTCGAGCTCCTCCTCGGACCTTTGCATCGAGCCCTCCGGCGTTGGCGGGCGGACGGCCGCTTCGAACATTTCTTCTTCATGCTCAAGGAACCGGGCATTCGCTTGCGATTCGCCGGCCCGGACCTGTATCGGGGGCTGCGGCCGGAGCTCATCGCGGTGCTCGACGAAGAGCTCGCCGCCGGGCGTCACCTCGGTCATGGGATGTCCGTCTACGACGCCGAGACCTACCAGTTCGGAGGCGAGACGGGGCTGGAGATCGCCCACCGCCTGTTCACCGTCGACAGCTTGGCGATACTCGACCTGCGGGCCGCCGAGGTGCGCCCACAGACACTGCCGATCTTGTCGTTGACGCTCCTCAACCACCTGCTGCGGGAGCTGACGGAAGATCCCTGGGAGATGTGGGACGCGTGGTGCAACATGCGCTTGACCCACCGCCTGCCGACCCTGCGTCCGGAAGGCGTGGCGCGGGCCGAGGCGGGCTTCGAGCGCTTTCGCCCGGCGCTGGAGAAGGCCGTCTGGCGACCCGAGGAGGTGATCTCCGAGCTGCCCGCGGCGGCGCGATCGGTGATGCGAAGCTCCTTCGAGGAGAACGTCGCCGTGGCCGAGCGGCTGCGGCGGGCGGCCGACGAGGGACAGCTCCTCTATGGGCCGCGGAAGATCTTTCCGTTCTACGTCATCTTCCAGTGGAACCGCTGGATGATTCCCCTCGCCATGCAGCGGACTCTCACCCTTTACATGGAGCGGCTTCTCGATCCCAAGATCGAGTGAAGTCGCGGCCGGATTCCGTTCTGCTCCGGTCGGTGATACCCTCCCGGGCGCTATGACGGACGCCAAGACTCAGACGATCAATATCGCCCACAGCCCGGACTCCGACGACGCCTTCATGTTCTACGCCCTCACCCAGGGGCTGTTGGACGATTCGGGGCTCGAGATCAAGCACGTTCTGCGAGACATCGAGAGCCTCAATCAAGCGGCCAAGGAGGGGGTCTACGAGATCACCGCCGTTTCGATCCACGGTTATGCCTACCTTCACGACCGCTACCGGCTGATGCCTTCCGGGGCCAGCTTCGGCGACGGCTACGGTCCGGTGGTGGTCGCCCGCCAGGCGCTGACCCGCGACGATCTGGCGGGGAAGACGGTAGCGATACCCGGTGAGCTGACCACCGCCCACCTGGCCCTCAAGCTGTGGAATCCGGAGGTCGAGACCACGTTGGTGCCCTTCGATCGCATCCTCGAAGAGGTCGCCTCCGGCAATGTGATCGCCGGGGTGGTGATTCACGAAGGCCAGCTCACCTACCAGGACGACGGCTTGCACTCGGTGGTCGATCTCGGTGTCTGGTGGCAGGGGGAGACCGGGGGACCGCTGCCGCTCGGCGGCAACGCCTTGCGCAAGGACATCGATCCGGCGCTTCAGCGGCGCCTCTGCGGTTTGCTGACGGACAGCATCGCCTACGCCCTCGACAACCGCCAGGAGGCGCTCTCCTACGCCATCCGCTATGCCCGCGGTATCGAGGACGATCCGGAGCGGTCAGATCGCTTCGTCGGCATGTACGTCAACGAGTGGACGCGCGACTACGGCGCGGCCGGGCGCCGGGCGGTGCAGCAGCTCCTCGACCGTGGCCACGAAGCGGGACTGCTGCCGGAGCGGGTGGTGGCAGACTTCATCGAGGTCTGAAGGCCGGGCCTCGCAGGTCGCGAGCCCTAGTCGCTGCGCGCCTGATCGAGGCGGAAGGCCTGGGGCAGTAGCTTGGCGAGGCGCTCCTCGACCGCCTCGCCGTCCTTCCCGACGCACAGAATGGGCAGGTCTTCGACGAACTCGACGAGGGTCTGACGGCACAGTCCGCAGGGGCGCGCCGGCGGTGAGGACTCGGTGACGACGGCCAAGGCCACGAAGTCCCGATGGCCGGCCGAGACGGCGCTGCCGACGGCGTGGCGCTCGGCGCAGACCCCCAGCGTCAGGAGTCCGTTTTCGACGTTGACGCCGCGAAAGATCTCGCCGGAACGGGTGAGAAGGGCGGCGCCGACGCGGTATCCGCTATAGGGCGCGTAGGCCATTTCACGGGCTTCCGAGGCGGCGTCTCGGAGGGCGGTCCAGTCCATTTTCGCAGCGTAGCACGCGTGATACCTTGACTTCCTTCGGCAAGAGGTTGGCGGCGCCGGACGGGCGCTTCACCGACGGTCATGGAACATTTCCGTACATCTTGGCGTAACCTTGGCCTGAGGGGCAGGGAGCCGGGACAGTTGCCGCGGTGGCGCGGCGAGAGGCGGTCACAGGATCGTCGATCGAGCCCGGCGAAGACGGTTAGAGGGGGGCGGGCGTGGGCGCCTCCTCACGGGAGAGGCCAGCGATGAGTCGTCGTCAGAGTGTCGTCCTTTGGTTGTTGCTCGGGATCTTGGCGATCCTCAGCTTGGCGTGGCTCTTCCCGCGTCTCTTCCCACTGTTCCCCCAGGATTGGTCGGTCTCCGTCAACGAGGCCGAAGACATCGCCCTCGATCGGCTACGCGCCCTCGGCGAGCTGCCGGACGATCCCTACGTCACCACCGTGATGGACAACGAGCCGTTGCGCGAGCTGCGCCTCGCCGAGTTGCTCGACGAGCGGTCGGCCGATGAGCTCACGCGCAGCCGCTTGGGGCGCGACCTGATCGGCTGGACGGTGATGGTGTGGGAACGCGGCAAGACGGTTTCCGAGTGGACCTATCGGGCGCGGGTGAGCGCTGCCGGCGAGGTCACCGAGCTGCGCCTGCGAGTGCCTGCCGATGAAGCCGGGGCCGACACCACCGCCGAGGCCGCCCGCTCCCGTGCCGATCGTTTCCTGGCCCAGCAGGGCATCGACGTCGATGCCTTCGACGAGCCGGAGGTGCGCAGCCGGCAGCTCGAGAATCGCACCGATCTCACCTTCCGGTACCGCGATCGTGCCGCTTTGCTGGGCGACGACAGTCCCTACGGTGTCGAGGTGCGGTTCGCCGGCGAGCGCCTCGCCGGCTTCAGCCTGTTCTTCGATGACGCCCGCTCCGAGGCCTACCAGGCGACGGCCCAGGCGACCACCCTGCTGAGCCAGCTCTGGATGTTCATCGCCTTGCCGCTGCTGCCGGTGCTCGGTTTCTTCTTCATCCGCCGCTACCATGCCGGCGAGATCGGGGTCCGGCGAGGGGTGCAGATCTTCACCGTCGTCGGCTTGAGCGCCGCCGCTTCGGTGCTCATCGGCGCCACCGATGCTTCCGGCGGTTGGAACTTCGGCGTCCTCACCCGCGGCCAGGTCACCGGCGTGCTGGCGGTCCAGCTGATCATGCTGTTCGCCTTTCCCCTCGCCCTGACCTGCTTCTTCTCGTGGTCCGTCGGAGAGTCCCTCTGTCGTGAGCGCTGGGGCAGCAAGCTCGCCGCCCTCGACGCCCTGTTCAAGGGCGATTGGGCCAATGCGACGGTGGCGCGAGCCTCGCTCCGCGGATTGTCGGCGGGGTTGCTGATCTTTGCCGGGCTGCTGATCCTCAGCCGCCTGCTGCCGGGAGCGGCCTCGGTCGACTTCCTGATCGGGCCCTGGTGGGAGAGCAACCGTTGGTTCGCTTTCTCGCTCCTCGCCTTCGCCATCGCCTACAGCGCCTACACGGAGCTCTTTGGTCGCCTGCTGCTGTTGTCTTCCTTGGCGACTCGCTTCGGCCTCTGGGTGGCGGTGCCGCTGGCGGTGGTCATCGGAGCGGTGATCTTCTTCCCGCCGCTGGTGCTCTATCCCCTGCGCTGGAGTCTGGTGCTGTGGCTGTCGGCGGCCGGAGCCTTCGTGTTCCTCTTCCTGCGCTACGGAATTTTCACTTCGCTCCTCGCCAAGATCACCTTCACGGTGGCGCGGGGCGCGCTGCCGTTCCTGTTCTCGGCCGATACCTTCCAGCAACTGCAGGCTTCATTGGCTCTGGGGCTGGTGGCTCTGCCTTTTCTGTTGAGCGCTCGCCACCTGTTCAGCCGACGCGAGTTCGTCTACCGCTACGAGGACGTTCCTCCCCACGTGCGCCGCATCGCCGAGCGCGAGCGCCAGCGAGTGGAGCTGGAGACGGCGCGGCGCATCCAGGGGTCGATTCTGCCGGAGCTGCCGCCGCAGCTCAACGGTGTCGAGCTGGCGCATGCCTATCTGCCGGCGACGGAAGTCGGGGGTGATTTCTACGATGTTCTGGCGCTCGAAGACGGACGCCTCGCCCTGGCGGTGGGAGATGTCGCCGGCCACGGCGTCTCGAGCGGGCTGGTGATGTCGATGGCGCGCTCCGCCCTGTCGGTGCAGGTGACCTTCGATCCCGAGGTCGAGTCCGTCTTCCGCACCATGAACCGGATGGTCTATCAGACGGCGCGCAAACGTCTGCTGACCACCCTCTGCTACGCCCTGCTCGATCCGGAGCGCCTCGAGCTCTACTACGGCAGCGCCGGCCACCTCTTCCCGTACCGCATCGACCGCGAAGGCAAGGTCGACACCCTCGAATCGGTGGCCTATCCACTGGGGGTGCGCAACCCCCTCGCGGTCAACGTTCGCACCGCCCGTTTGCAGGCTGGCGATGTGCTCTTCTTCTTCAGCGACGGGGTAGTCGAGGCACGACGCGAGGGCAGCGACGAGCAGTTCGGCTTCGCCCGCCTCGAGGCCAGCCTCCGACGTCACGCCCCGGAAGGCCCGGCCGGCCTCCGCGACGGCGTGCTGGGGGACATCGAGAAGTTCACCGGCAGCACCTTCCGCGAGGACGACCAGACCATCCTGGCCCTGCGCCTACCGGCCTAACGGCGACGAAAAAGTTCAGGTTCGAGGGCTTCCGGCCCGCGTGGGACCCCGAGCCCAGCGGGCGAGGCGGCGCCTTCGGCGCCGAGGACGGGGC
>JBCCHV010000068.1 GCA_039028635.1 Acidobacteriota bacterium | reverse complement strand
GTCGAGGGAGGCGAGGTAGGCCTCGACTTCGGCGACGCTCTTTGGCAGCTCGTCCGCCGATCGGTCGCGAATAAGGGCCTGCAGCAGGTCGCGATGGGCGATGGCCGCCTGCTCCGGGTCGCCGGTGCGCTCGGCGGCCGCCAGTCGCACCAAGTGAACTCCGACCAGAAAGGAGCTCTGATCGAGGGCTGTTCCTCGCGTTCGGGAGACCTCCGGATCGCCGAGCTCGATCGCTGTGCCGGGCTCGATCCAGCTCACCCAGTCGTCGGTCCTGGTCAGACCCCGCTGAGGCAGCAGCACAACGACGGCGAGGGCCGCCGCGGCGGCCAGCCCCAAGGCCCAGCGTAGGGTGCCTGGGCTCTTGCGTTCCGGGCGCGCTGGGACGGCGGTGGGGAAAGTCGCTGGGGCGGCTGGAGGTGCCTCTTGGCCTGACTCTTCGGTCGTTATCTCGCGAGCCAGCAGGGCACCGTCGGCGACCGCCTCGCGGCACTCCTCGCAGGCCGTCAGGTGCCGAATCGCGGCTTGGTGCCGATCCTGCGGCAGGCGCCCTTCGACGAAGGCAGCGAGATCCTGGGCATCGAGGCAGGGCGCTGGTTGATCTGGTTGGGCGGTATTCATTTTCGGCTCTACGCTTAAGAAGTCGGACGGCGCTGGAAATTTTGTGTCTTTGTCGACGACTCCCCGCGAGCTGCCGATGGCGGCCTCGGCAGCTCGTCCGCCTCGAGGTCGAAATAGAGGCCCGGCCAGTCCGCGACCTCGGTGAGCTGATCCCAACTCAGCCCTTCATCTTCGCAGGCTTTGCGCAGCCGGTCCAAGAGGCGGCGGCGCTTGGGGTAGAGGCGGGTCCGATCTTCGCCCACCATAGGGGCGATATCGGTGACCCGGACTCCTCGAAAGACCAGCTGAGCGAACAGCAGGTCGACGCCGGTGAGGATGCTCAGAATGCCCTGCAGAATGGTCTCGAAGCGCTGCCGACGGACCTCGAGCTCGGTTTCGGGCGTCTCACCCGGTCGGCGACCGGGAGCCGGATGGCTGTCCAGGAGGTCGTCCGGCACGAGTTGCCGTCGCGCCTGGTCTCGGGTCTCGAGCCAGAGCTCGGCGAGCTCTTGGCGCGATTTGCGACATCCTTCATCGAGGAGCCGTCGGGTCGCCTCCTCCTCGGACATACCTTGGCGCCGCAGATGCTCCAGCTCGATGGCCGTCAGACCGGCCCGCTGAGCGGCGGCGGACGAGCGGTTGAGGCGACCATTCTGTCGCCGGATGAGATCTCGCACCAGGGCGCGGACCACCTGATCGATGAAGCCTCCGAAGCTGCTCTCGGCGCGAAAGGCAGCGACGCGACGATATTCATCCTCGATGAGGAAAAAGTGAACATCCTGGTAATAGTCGTCTCGATCGGCGCCGCGGATGCCATGGCGCGCCAGATTGAGGCGGATACTCCGCTCGATGCGTTCGAAATGCTCCTCGTAAAGCTGAGCTGCCCGCAAAGAACCTCCCAGGCTGGTCGGCGCCTTTCGCCGGGCCTTCCAGCGACCATCGAAATCTCTCGAAAGACCTACATTGAAAGCCTTTTCCCTTGATGAGGATATAGAGGTGCATTATACCTCTCTAAAGTTCTTGGCTTCCGAGGAAAGACCTTTGATCGTGGCCACATGCCGGGTGGTACCGGTCCCGGGTGGCGAGTCGCCTCTGAGCTGGAAGCCGCGCCGGCGCGGGCTTCAAAGGACGCGACCGGAGTCCGTCTTGCTTTGGGAGAGGCAGTAAGTCGGTCGATGGGAGGATCCCGCAGTGGGCTCGAAGAGCGTGACCGATGGCAATTTCCCCGCGTTGCGGAGCTTGAAGTTTGAGGAGAAATCATGAAGGAGCGATCCTTTGGCTGGGTGGTGTTCGGCTCGATCTTGCTGTTGTCGGCTCTCAGTTGTGGTGAAAACAAGGCGTCCGACGATCTGCGGGATTTACGCGCCTGGCTGGAACGCCAAAAGGGAACCCTGCCCCTTTTGACGGACGCCACCCGCCAACTTCCCTCGGATCCAGCCGATGGCAGCTTGTTGCGCGGCCAGAGCTTCGCAGCGGGCGCTTTCCCGGAGCGCGAGGTTGCGGCTCTACTCGACGAGATCGAGGCCGGGGCCGTCGATCCCGGGACCATGAACGCGGCCTCGGTCGCCCTGTGGGCGCGCTTCCTCCATCGCGAATCGATCGCCGATGCCTTTCGATCTCTCGACCTGGCGTTGGCCCTTCCGGAGGAGCCACTCTTTGAGCGCAATCGGGCGGTGATCGCAGGCCAGCTCGGTTTGACTCGCCAGGCTCGCCGGCGCTGGCAGGGACTCCTCGACGATGGCCGATTCGGCGACGAGGCCGCCCAGTGGCTGGCCGAGAAAGATCAGCAACCGCCCCGAGCGGCCCTTTCCGCCGAGTGGCCTGAGCTACTCGAGAACTGGCGCCGAGGTGCTCTCGAGGCAGATCTTGCGGTCGCTCCGAGTCTGGCGTTACGGGTCGCCGATCTCGCCCTCCAAGCCTGGAGCCAAGCACCGACGGGCGCTGCCGGTCGCGAGGCTCTGTCGGTGTTCGAGACCGCTTCCCGGGCTGTGCCGGGGAACGCCTCGATGGTGGCCCTGGCCGACCACCTGAGAAGCTCCAACGACCGGGCCGCTGAGGCCATCTCGCGGTGGATTGAGTTCGAAGGGGCCCTCCTGACCCACCCGCGGAAGGTCGAGCGGGCCAGCGAGCTGATACCGCTGCTGGAGCGCGATATCGCGCGCCTCGACCTGCCCCTGGAGCCGTGGCTGACCTACTACCGCGCCCTGTGGAACTACCTGCGCTGGCATCACGGGGAAACCTTGGCGGGGCTGAGTTCATGGCAGAGCAGCGCCGATGATGGGCGGGTCGGGATTTTGGCCTTGCGTCTCCGCGGTCTGGTGGAGCGGGACCTCGGCGATCTGTCGGCCGGCGTTGGCTTCTTGCGGGCCGCGGGCCGGCTGGCGCAGGAGATCGGCGATGGCGGCGGCCTCGCCGATCAGGAGGCGTCGCTGGCGATCGTCCGGGGTGAATTTCTGCAGGATCTGCCGGGAGCCTGGGAGTCACTGGCCGCGGCCTGGGGGGTGACCTTCGACGAGCTGACCTTCAAGAGTCACTTTCGGGTGATCGAAGCCGCGGAGCGAGTGGCCTCGGCGGCGGGACTGCGGCGGGCGGCGATCGAGGTTCAGGGCGAAGCGGTCACGATCGCTCTCGAGAGCAGCGATGAGCTGCTTGTCCAGGACGGCTATGCCGACCTGCAGAAGGTTCTGTTTCGAGGTGGCCAACGGGAGATGGCGCGGGACCTCGAGGCAGAGCGCCGCAGGGCGGCCGAACGCATCGGCGGCGACGCCCTCCGCGATGCGGTTCGCCTGCAGGAGCTCGGGATGGTGGCGGCCTTCGCCGAGTCGCCGGAGGAAGAGATCGAGCACCGCGGCGAGCGATTGAGTCTGCTGCAGGCGAGGCAGATGTTCGAGGAAGTTCCCTTCGAGCAGGCCGCGCTGGGTTGGGCCTTTCTGCGGGCTGGCGATCTCGACCTGGCGATGGAGCAATTCGAGCAGGCCCGTAAGCAGGTCGAGGAACAGGCCGACAGGCTCGCCAGCCCGATTGACATCGCTTTCTGGGCTCGTCGTGCCCGACCGATCTACGACGGGCTGGTGCAGGGAGCGTTGGAAGACTCCCCGGACCAGGGCGCATTCGAGTTCAGCGAATCGGGCCGCGGACAGGTCCTCCTGCGCGCTTTCGGGGAGCTCGATTCGCCCCGCGAGATCGAGCTGCCGCCGGCAACGGCGGTCCTGAGCTTCCACTGGTTGGGAGCTGGGGGCGATCGGCGACTCTATGGCTGGTGGCTCGACGCCGGAGGACTGCGCACCAAGCTGCTGAGCGCGGGCCAGGGGGCGACGGATCTCGAGGCGACCATTCTCGAGCTGCGGCGCCGAATCGAGAACCCGCGCGCCGAGGAGGAGCACGTCCTGCCGCGGCTGCGCCAGCTCCATAAGGCTCTGATCGCGCCGTGGCTCGACCAGGTCGAGCTCGCCGATCTGGAGCGGTTGGTGATCGTGCCCGACGGCAACCTCTACCAGGTTCCCTTCGCCGCGCTTCTCGGCGAACGCTTCCTGATCGAAGAGGTCGCCCTGGTGGTGAGCCCGAGCGCTGTCGTTTACTCGCAGTTGCAGCAACGCCTCGACCGCCGATCATCCCGCATCGAGGAAGCCTTGGTGATGGCATTCGCGGGTTCCGAGGAGCATGCCCTGGGGCGGCTCGAGTTCGCCGAGGACGAAGCGCGTCTGATTGCCGCCGTCTATGGTGGCCGGCCTCTGCTGGGCGATCAGGCCAGCTTTGACAACCTGGTGGCCGCAGGTGCAGGGTCGCGGTTGCTGCACGTCGCCTCCCACGGCCAGGCGAGCAAGGATCGACCTCTCGCCTCCCGCCTCTTGCTGGCCTCGGCCGACCCGCGTCTTGCCGCGGATCCGGTGAGCGTGGCCCGCCTGCTCGACTCCTCGGGAATCGAGTTCGACATCGTCGTCCTATCGGCCTGCGAGACGGCTGTCGGCGAGGTCACTGCCGGCGAGGGCACGATCAGCTTGGCCTGGCCCTTTTTGCTCAGCGGCAGTCACTCGGTGGTGTCGAGTCAATGGAGGGTTGACGATCGCGAGACTCTCAAGATGATGGCCACGTTCCATCACCAGCTCGCGGACAAGGGGCCGGCCGAGGCCCTTCAGACGGCTCAGGTCGAAACCTTGAATCGTCTTCGGGAGCGCAGCGGGGGAGCCTCGTGGGTGAAGGTCTGGGCGGCCTTCCAGGTTCTCGGCAGCGGGTGAGCCGACGGCCCCCCGCGGGACGGATGTCCTGCGGCCAAGAGCGCACCGCCGGATGATGAAAACTGCTCCCGCTGTCCGATCTTCAGGGCAGTGGAAGCAGTTTTTCGAAGATTGTCCGTGCGGAGGTGAAAGTGACCGGAATAACCCTGAAGATCCTGGTGAGTGGCCTCTTGGCAGTGGTGACTCAGCCGGGAAGCGATGAAGTGACGCTGATTTTTCCCGAGGTCGAGTCCCATGTCGGCCACATCGGGGGCAGCGTGCCCCATCACGAAGCTCTGTTCGCGTTTCGGCATGGCGATCTCGATCCAACAGTCGACGTTGCCTGTGACGACAGCCAGGTCGCTTGGAAAGACGAGGGCGTCTGCTTGCGCCGGCTCGAGCGCGAAGACGTCGACGTGGTGGGGGAACGAGCCAAGAAGTCGGTTCCTATCTGGCATAGCCAGGGCCACCTCCTGAGCCTGCCCGTGTTGTTGAACGCCGAGGCGGCGATCACCGAATCGGCTCTGCTCGCCGTACCGAGTGCCGACCTGGTGACGGCTCGGGGACAGTTCTCCTTCGACTGGGTGGTTCCCTGTGGTTTGGTCGGGGAGCATGGAGACGCTTCCGGAATGGCCACTCAACACTCCTTCACTTTCCATCCGCCGGAGGTGGCTCACTCTCAATTTCTCGCCAACGGGGCGATCTTCGAGGTCGAGCTGCCGGGTGATCGGGTGACCGTCAAGCTGTCCAAGATGGATTCCGAGGTCGAGCAGACGATCCATCTGGTGCCGGACCAGGCCGGCGAAGTGCGAATCGCGCTGATGCATTTGCCGATCGATCTCGATGCGACGATCAAAGCCTGGTTGGGCTCTTCGGGCGCCGCGCACACGACGCTGTCTCACCATCTGGTGGAGTACTGGCAACTGCTCGACAACGGTGCCCGTCGGGGCATGCCGCAGGTCAGCGAAAGCGATGCGGATGCCGGTTTCCCGCTCTCCTGTCGGACCTTCTTCGAGCCGCCGAAGCTCTCCCTGGAGGACCCGAAGTACACCCTGATCGCCGAATCGGCAGGCCTGTGTCAGCACCAGAAACACTGGCTCGATCCCAGTCTTGTCGAGCGCTTCGAATCGCCTCGGTTCCCGCTGGGCTTGGATGATCCTCGGGAAGTAGTTCTGGGGCACCGGCACGCCGCGGCGAGCACGGCGAGCACGGCGAGTGTGGATTTCGACTTCGGGGGACTTCGCGACCTCGACTTGCTGGAAGGATTCAATCCCTACGCCAATGTTCCCGGCGGCTACACGTCTCCAAAGATCCTCGAAGGAGGGTTGAAGGCAGCGCTTGCGATGGCTTGCAGCAAGCACTGCTACATAGAGCCCCAGGGCTGCCAAGCCTCGTGCGTCGGAGGCACCGGGGGAAGCGCAAGTACGCGCCTGTACTATGCCGGGCTCACCGAGCTCCAAGCGATGCCCAAGGAGCAGAAGGCGGAGGAAATCCTCGAGCGCCTGGCGCGGGTCGGACCTCCGATCTGCCCGCTCGCGATCTATTTACCGGCGCGGTCCAAAGAGTAGGCCCGGCGAGCGCGCGGTGAATTACGCCGTGCGCTCGCCCCAAGCCTTCCCTAGGCCACCGCTTCGGCGGTGGCCTGGGCCACCTCGACCTGCAGCTCGCCGTCTTGCAGATCGACCTTCAAGATCGCTCCGTCGGGGACTTCGCCGGCGATCAGGGCGCGGCCGATCTTGGTCTCGAGCTGGCGCTGCAGGTAGCGCTTCAAGGGCCGGGCGCCGTAGACTGGGTCGTAGCCGCTGCGGGCGACGTGGGCGCGGGCGGCGACGGTCATTTCGAGACCGATGTTGCGGTCCTCGAGGCGTCGCCGCAGGTCCCCCAGGAGGAGCTCGACGATCTGCTCAATCTCGCTCAGGGTGAGGGCCTTGAACAGCACCGTGTCGTCGACGCGGTTGAGGAACTCCGGCCGGAAGTGTCCCCGCAGATCGGCCATCACCGCGTCCCTGGCCGCTTCGGAGATCTCACCGCTGGCGGTCATGCCTTCGAGCAGGTGGGGCGAGCCGATGTTCGAGGTCATGATGATGACGGTGTTCTTGAAATCCACCGTGTGCCCCTGGGAGTCGGTGACGCGACCGTCGTCGAGCATCTGTAGCAGAACGTTGAAGACGTCCGGATGGGCCTTCTCGATCTCGTCGAACAGAATCACCGAGTAAGGCTTGCGCCGCACCGCCTCGGTGAGCTGGCCACCCTCCTCGTAGCCGATGTACCCCGGTGGGGCACCGATCAGTCGCGACACGGCGTGCTTTTCCATGTACTCGCTCATGTCGATGCGGACGACGTTCTCCTCGCTGTCGAAGAGGGCTTCCGCCAGGGTCTTGGCGAGCTCCGTCTTGCCGACGCCGGTGGGGCCGAGGAACAGGAACGAGCCGATCGGGCGGCGCGGATCCTTGATTCCGGCACGCGCCCGGATGACCGCGTCCGCCACCCGCTGCACGGCTTCGTCCTGTCCGATCACCCGGCGATGCAGGATCTCGTCGAGACGTAGCAGCTTGTCGCGCTCGCCCTCGACCAGGCGGGTGACCGGGATGCCGGTCCAGCGCGAGACGATCTCGGCGACCTCGTCGTCGGTGACCTCTTCGCGCAAGAGCTGGCCGCCGGTGGCCTGCTTGGCCGCCAGGCCCGCCTCGCGCTCTTCGAGCTGAGCCTGGAGTTGGGGCAGCCGGCCGTGCTGAAGCTCGGCCGCCTTCTGCAGGTCGTACTCGCGCTCGGCGGTCTCGATCTCACGCCGCACCTGCTCGATCTCCTGGCGCAGCTGCCGCACTCCTTCGATGCTCTGCTTCTCGGCTTCCCACTGGGCGCGCATGGCGTCGGCCTGGGCCTTGAGGTCGGCGAGCTCCCGGCGCAGGGCCTCGAGGCGCTCGCGGCTGGCACGATCCTTCTCCTTGTCGAGGGCCGCCTCCTCGATCTCGAGGCGCATCACCTTGCGGGTGACCTCGTCGAGCTCCGCCGGCAGCGAGTCGATCTCGGTGCGGATCATGGCGCAGGCTTCGTCGATCAGGTCGATCGCCTTGTCCGGCAGAAAGCGGTCGCTGATGTAGCGGTTCGACAAGGTCGCCGCCGCCACCAGCGAATTGTCCTGGATGGCGACGCCGTGATGCACCTCGAAGCGCTCCTTGAGGCCGCGCAGGATCGAGATGGTGTCTTCCACCGTCGGCTGGTCGACCTGAATCGGCTGGAAGCGGCGTTCGAGGGCGGCGTCCTTCTCGATGTGCTTGCGGTACTCGTCGAGGGTGGTGGCGCCGAGGCAATGGAGCTCGCCGCGGGCCAACATCGGCTTGAGCAGATTGCCGGCGTCGGGGGAGCCTTCGGTCTTGCCGGCACCGACGATGGTGTGGAGCTCATCGATGAACAGCAGGATCCGGCCGTCGCTCTCCTTGACCTCGTTGAGCACCGCCTTGAGGCGCTCTTCGAACTCGCCGCGGAACTTTGCGCCGGCCAGCAGGGAGCCCATGTCGAGGGAGAAGATGGCGCGATCCTTCAGCCATTCGGGCACGTCGCCGCGCACGATGCGCTGCGCCAAGCCTTCGACGATGGCGGTCTTGCCGACCCCCGGCTCTCCGATCAGGACCGGGTTGTTCTTGGTCTTGCGGGACAGGATCCGGATCGCTCGCCGGATCTCCGCGTCGCGGCCGATGACCGGGTCCATCTTGCCGCGTCGCGCCTCGGCGACGAGGTCGACGCCGTACTTCTCGAGGGCCTCGTAGGAGCCCTCCGGGCTGGCGCTGGTCACCCGCTGAGAGCCGCGCACGGCAGTGAGGGCGGCGAGAAAGGCGTCGCGCCCGAGGCCGGCGTCGCGCAGCAGTTGTCCGACGGCGCCGCCGCCATCGATCAGAGCCAGCATCAGGTGTTCGACGGAGACGTAGTCGTCCTTCAGCCGTCGGGCTTCGTCCTCGGCTCGCACCAGACGCTGCTGCAGCTCCTCGGTGAGATAGATCTTGCCCGCTTCGGCGCCCGGGCCGGAGACCTGCGGGCGCTTGGTCAGGGTCGCCTCGACCTGCGCTGCCAGGGGCTCGACGGCGAGCTCCATGCGCGCCAGGAGGCGGGGAACCAGGCCTTCCGCCTGCTGCAGCAGGGCCAGCAGAAGGTGCTCCGAATCGACCTGCTGGTGACCGAAGCGCACCGCCGAGGTCTGGGCGGACTGCAACGCTTCCTGAGACTTGAGTGTCAGTCGGTTGATGTCCATGGTCTATCTCTCCTTCGCATCAAAGCCCTCGGCGGCGCTAGGCGCCGCGGGGCGTAAAGCTCGAGATTCGGCCGAGCTCTTCGAGCAGCTCGGCTTCCTTTTCGGTCAGCTCGTCGGCGTTGGGAACCACGATCGAGAGCTCGGCGAAAAGGTCGCCGGCGGTTCCGTTCTTGCTCGGAAACCCTTTGCCGGCGAGGCGTATCTTGCGGCCCGACGACGAGCCGCGCGGGATCTTGACCCGCACCTTCGAGTCGAGGGTGCTGATCTCTACGGGAGCGCCGAGGGCGGCCTCCCAAGGGGTCACCTCGACGGTGGTGTGGAGGTGGTTGCCATCGAGTCGGAACCTGGCGTGAGGCGGCACTTGGACTTTGAGCAGCAAGTCTCCGGCCGGGCCGCCGCCGGCTCCCGGGTCTCCCTTGCCGGCAAGGCGCACCCGCTGACCGGGCTTGACCCCCGCCGGCAGGTTGACCGAGAGGGTCTGACGGGCGCCGGTCTGCGGATCCCGCAAGGTGACCTCGCGGGCCCCGCCGCGCGCCGCTTCTTCGAGACTCAGGCTGAGACTGGCTTCGACGTCGCGGCCCTTGCCGGGGCGCCCGGCGGCGCGCCGCGACCGCGGCCCGGCGGATCCGAAGAGGGATTCGAAGAACGAGCTGAAGTCGCCGGCGGCGGCGCCGCCGCTGGTCGCGCCACCGAATCCGAAGCCCTGTCCACCGAGATCGAAGATGTGCTCCCAGCCCGGCGGGGGATTGCCCGTCGGGCCCTGCCCGGTGCGACTCCAATCGGCCCCGAAGTTGTCGTAGCGCTGGCGTTTTTCGGGGTCCTTGAGCACCTCGTAGGCCTCGCCGATATCCTTGAAGCGGGCTTCCGCGGCGGCCTCCTTGTTGATGTCCGGGTGGTATTTCCGGGCCAGCTTGCGGTAGGCCTTTTGAATCTCGTCCGCGGAGGCCGTCTTCGAGACCCCCAGGGTCGCGTAATAGTCTTTGAATTCCACCCGCTCCTCCTCAGCATCCGCAGCTTCGCAAAGCTGCCCCGGAATGAAAGTGTGAGTGCGAGGCACTTAATTGAGCTTCGCGCACTCAGATTCTAGAACGATTCGCACCGGCTGGCTATTCCCGTCTGGACGCAGGCGGATTCGGTGAGGGCTTAATGCAGGAAGGGCGCGGATTGCTCCGCGCCCAGGCTTCGAGTCGAGGTGGGTGCGCCGATCGGCGCTGGCGTTCGCCCTAGGGGGGGTCGAGCTCGAAGTGCTCGTAGTTCTTGGCGATGAAAGCTTCCCAGTTCTCCGGAATCTCCTCTTCCGGGAAGATCGCCTCCACCGGGCAGGCATCGACGCACAACCCGCAGTCAATGCACTCTTCGGGGTTGATGAACAACATTTCGAAGTCCTCGTCCTTGCCGTAAATGCAATCGACGGGACAAACATCCACGCAGGCCGTATCTTTGACTCCGACACAGGGTTCTGCAATGATGTGACTCACTCTTCGGATCCCTCCTCTGGCCTTTTGGACCTCGAGTCCATCGGTGGCTGCTTCATTATAGCCGTTGATGGATGGGCGCGGGGTATCTTCAGCTCTTCCGATGATCTTTTTCGGCCGCCAGAGCTCGGTCGAAGCTCTCGACCGTCTGCGCGATCTCGGCCTCGCCGTGGGCGAGGGATATGAAAAGACACTCGTAGGGTGAAGGTGGCAGGTGAACGCCGGCTGCCAACAGGTGGTGGAACACCCGCCCGAAACGGTCGTGATCGGAGGCATCGACGTCCTCGACACGGTGCACTTCATCGGCGGTGAAGAAGAGACCGAGCATCGAGCCCTGCCGGTGCACCTGCAGTGGGATGGCGTGGTGCTGGGCAGCGGCCTCGAAGCCGCGCTGAAGGCTCCCTCCGGAAGCCTCCAGGCGTTCGTAGGCATCGCTCCCGTCGAGCTGACGGAGGGCGGCGAGGCCGGCGGCGACGGCTAGAGGGTTGCCGCTCAGGGTGCCGGCTTGGTAGACCGGGCCGGCGGGGGCGACCATGCTCATCAGATCGCGCCGACCGCCGTAGGCGCCGGTCGGCAGGCCGCCTCCGATGACCTTCCCGAAGGTGGTGAGATCCGGCAGGACGCCGAGAATCTCCTGGGCTCCGCCCCAGGCGACGCGGAACCCGGTCATCACCTCGTCGAAGATCAGCAGCGCACCGTGGCGGTCGCAGAGCTCTCGCAGGCCTTCGAGGAAGCCCGGCTGCGGTAGGACCAGCCCCATATTGCCGGCGATCGGCTCGAGGAAGACGGCGGCGATGTCCGCGTGGCGGGCGAACAGCTCCTGAACCGCCGCGAGGTCATTGAAGGGAGCGAGCAGGGTATCGGCCGTCACCGCCTCCGGGACCCCCGGCGAGGAAGGCACGCCGAGGGTGGCGGCGCCGGAGCCGGCAGCCACCAAAAAGGGATCGGCGTGGCCGTGATAGCAGCCCTCGAACTTGACGAACCGGTCACGACCGGTGGCCGCCCGGGCGACCCGCAGGGCCGACATGGTGGCCTCCGTTCCGGAGTTCACCAGGCGCACCATCTCGAGCGACGGAATAGCGTCGATCACCAGCTCTGCGAGCTCGATCTCGGCCACCGTCGGGGCCCCGAAGGCGGTGCCGCGGGACAGCGCTTCGCTCACCGCGGCGGCGATTTCAGAGTAGCCGTGGCCCAAGATGTGGGGACCGTAGCCACCGATGTAGTCGATGTAGCGGCGCCCGTCCTCGGCGATCAGCCAGGGCCCTTCGGCGGCGCGCACGAAAACCGGATCGCCGCCCACGCCACGGAAAGCCCGAACCGGGGAGTTGACCCCGCCGGGCAGTACCCGCGAGGCGCGTTCGAGGTGATTCAGGGTTGCCATCCTTTCGCCAGCAGGCGCGCCGCGTCGCGGGCGCCGTAGGTGATGATCAGGTCGGCGCCGGCGCGCCGAATGGCTACCAGCGACTCCATCAGCACGCGATCGCCGTCGATCCAGCCGCGTTCGGCGGCGGCTTTCAGCATGGCGTACTCGCCACTCACGTGGTAGGCCGCCAAGGGGTGATCGCAGGAGCGCCGCAGTTCGGCTAGAACATCGAGATAGGGCAGGGCTGGCTTGACCATCAGCAGGTCGGCGCCTTCGTCGATGTCGAGGCGCGCCTCGCGCTGCGCTTCGCGGCCATTGGCCGGGTCGAGCTGGTAGCTGCGCCGGTCGCCAAAGGCCGGTGCCGAGTCGGCGGCGTCGCGGAACGGGCCGTAAAAGGCGCTGGCGAACTTGGCAGCGTAGGACATGATCGGGGTGTCGGTGAAGCTGGCGTCGTCGAGGGCCCGTCGAATGACCCCGATGCGGCCGTCCATCATGTCCGACGGGGCGATGATGTCGGCTCCCGCGGTGGCCAAGGAGACCGCCTGGCGGGCCAGGTTTTCGAGGGTGGCATCGTTGTCGACGGTGTCTCCCGCCAGGACCCCGCAGTGGCCGTGGTCGGTGTATTCGCAGAAGCACAGGTCGACGATGGTGACGAGCTCCGGAAGAGCGCGGTCGAGGGCCTCCAGGGCTCGCTGCACGATGCCATCCGGGGACCAGGACGAGCTGCCGACGGCATCCTTGTGCTCCGGCAGGCCGAAGAGCAGAATCGCCGAGAGGCCTTCGTCGACGGCGCCCCGGCAGGTCTCGACCAGGCGGTCGACGGAGAGCTGGTCGACGCCCGGCATGGAAGGCACCGGCTGGGCAACGTCCTGGCCGGGGCGGACGAACAGCGGCAACACCAAGTCTTCCGGCGCCAGGCGGGTTTCCCGCACCAGGCGGCGAAGCTCGGGGCGACGTCGAAGGCGGCGGAGACGGGTCTCGGGAAACGCCATGGGCGCGTTTTACCACACCCTGCGCATGGCTCCGAGGTGGCTCGGTGATAGTCTCGACGCACTGCGGCGAAGATCTGCCGCGTTCCGTCTCCCGATGAACGAATCGCCTCTCCTCTCACCGTTGCGCCGGCTGCTGGTCGTGACCGGCAAGGGTGGCGTCGGCAAGACCGCCGTCGCCGCGGCCCTCGGCCACCGTCTGGCCAAGGTCCGTCCTCTGAGAGTTTTGGTGATCGAGGTCGACCCGCGCGACAACCTGCATCAGATGTTCGCGACGCCGCCCTCCGGGGGCGCGATCGTGGAGGTTTTTCCCGGCCTGTCGGTGCAGAACCTCAAGCCGCGTCACGTCGTCGACGACATCGTACGCGAGCGCTTGAAGATCGCGTTGCTCTCCAAGCGGGTGATCGCGAGCCCGGTCTACGAGCACTTCACGGAAGGTGCGCCGGGGCTCAAGGAGGTGGCGATCCTGGGCCATGCCTTGCGCCGTCTGGAGGGCATCGGCGGGCCGGCCTTCGATCTGGTGATCCTCGATGCCCCGGCGACCGGTCATGGGGTCTCGCTGCTGGCGGCCCCCGGGCTGCTCGCCGAGGTGGTCGAGAAGGGGCCCTTTGGTGAGCTCGGCCGTCGCCTGGCGGAGTTCGTCGCCGACGACGATCGCTGCGGGGTGGTGGCGGTGACCACCGCCGAGGAGATGCCCGTCCAAGAGGTGCTCGAGCTGCGGGTGGCGTTGGCCGCGGAGCTCGGGCGCAAGCCCGACCTGCTGGTGGTCAACGGCCTCTATCCGGCGGCGACGGAGGATGGTGCCGAAGATCTCTGGCGGCGCCGGCGAGCCCTCAATGAGAGCGAGCTCGGGCGCCTCGATGCCGCCTGGGACGGTCCGCGCCTCGATCTGCCCTTGCTGCCGATGGATCGCGGCCCGCAGCTCATCGCGCAGCTTTCGGAGCGTTTGCACCGAGGAGGGCTGGCGTGATGCCGCTGGTTTCCGAAAGGTCGCCGGTCGGACCTCGCGGGGTCCGGCCATGAGCCTGCTGTCGGAGCAGAATCCGCTGCTCATCGTGGTCGGTTCCGGGGGCGTCGGCAAGACCACCTTGGCGGCTTCCCTCGGGGTGTCGGCGGCGCAGGCCGGGCGCGACACGCTGGTGATGACCTTCGATCCCTCGCTGCGCCTCAAGGATGCCCTCGGCGTCGGCGAGGCGGCGCGGGACGAAGAGATCGAGGTGCCGGCCGCCGGTCCCGGTCGCCTGGCCGCCAGCCTGCTCGACGCCGGCCGCACCTTCGATCGCCTGATCGAGCGCTATGCCCCCGACGATGCGGCGCGGCGGCGGATCCTCGACAACCGCTTCTACCGGCACCTCTCCGGCTCGCTGGCGGGCATCCTCGAGTACATGGCCGTCGAGCGCTTGTTCGAGGTCGAGTCGGAAGGCCGCTATCAGCAGGTGATCCTCGACACGCCCCCGACCCGCCAGGCCCTCGATTTCCTCGAGGCGCCGTCGCGCATCGTTCAGTTTCTCGACAGCGGGGCCCTCAGGATTGCCCTCAAACCCTGGTTCGACGACCAGGGGAGGTTGCGCGGAACGACCCGCTTCGGGGCCATCGGACGTCGCTTCGAGCGCTTTCTGGACGAGATCGTCGGTCTCGATCTGTTGCGCGACATGGCCGAGTTCTTCCAGGCCTTCGGTCCCTTGTTCGACGGCTTCCGGCGCCGTGCCCGCAAGGTCGAAGAGATGCTGGGGTCGAGCCGGACGCGTTTTCTGCTGGTGGCGGGGCCCGGTGAAGAGCGCATTGCCGACACCCTGTTCTTCGCGCGCAAGCTCCAGGAAGCCGGACACCATCTGGGCCCGATCGTGGTCAACCGCATGCATCCGACGGTCGAGCGACCGGTCGGTGAGGCGGGTGCCCTCTTCTCCTGGCTCGGGGAGCGCGATCGGCGCGGCTTCGAGATGCTGCGCGGCCTGGTGGGGGAGGCGCGGCCGCTGGTCGGGCTGCCGCTGCTCGCCGAGGAACCGACCGATCTCCGGGCCCTGGCCGAGATTGGACAGTCGCTGGTGGCGCGCTTGCCCGGCTGATTCCCTGCTCGGTGGTGAACCGATCTCCGATCGGTTGCGGAAACATCAGCGAACGCTCCCTTGAAGCGGCCGCCCCCAGCGACCCTCGAGCCTCCGCACGATGCTCCTTTCGAACTTCCTCGACTCCTTCCGGTGGCGCTCTGGGAGCTCTCCCAGAGTCGCCTTGTGGCTGCTGCTCGCCAGCCCATGGATCTTCCCGCTCGGCGCCATCGCGGCCGATCCGCTGCCGGGCACAGCGCCGAGAAGTGCCGCCCTCGAAGCCCGCCTGGCGGCCGCCCTCGAGGCACGCGGTGCCGACTACCGGCCGCGTACCGAGCACCGCGATGGCTCCGGCCGGCCGCTCTACCTCAATCGCCTGATTCTCGAAGACTCGCCCTACCTGCTGCAGCATGCCCACAATCCGGTCAACTGGTTTCCCTGGGGAGAAGAGGCCTTCGCCGAGGCCCGGCGACGCAACAAGCTGATCTTCCTGTCGATCGGCTATTCGACCTGTCACTGGTGCCACGTGATGGAGCGCGAAAGCTTCGACGATCCGGAGATCGCGCGTCTGATGAACCAGCACTTCGTCTGCGTCAAGGTCGACCGCGAGCGCCGCCCGGACATCGACGAGATTTACATGACGGCGGTGCAGATCACCACCGGCCAGGGGGGCTGGCCGATGTCGACCTTCTTGCTCGCCGACGGCAGCCCGTTGTTCGGCGCCACCTACTTTCCGCCGGATCGCTTTCGCCAGCTCCTGACGCAGGTCAGTCGGGCTTGGGACGAACAGCGGCCGGAGCTCGAAGCCACGGCGGCCCGGGTCACCGCCGCCGTCGCCCGTGCCACGGCGGCCAGCGGCCAGGCGAAAGAGGTCGGCCGAGAGCAGGTCGCCCAGGCTCGCGACCAGCTCATGGCACGGCACGATCGCGTCCACGGTGGCCTCGGCAAGGCGCCAAAGTTCCCCCACGAGCCGGAGCTGTTGTTCCTCCTCCAGTGGGCCGAGCGGGAGGGCGACGAGGCGGTCCTCGAGATGGTGCGCTCGAGTCTCGAGGCGATGGCTCGGGGAGGGCTCCACGATCAGGTCGGCGGGGGCTTTCATCGCTACACCATCGACGCCGGCTGGCGCATTCCGCACTTCGAGAAGATGCTCTACAACCAGGCCCAGTTGGCGCGGGCCTATAGCGCCGCTTTCCGCTTGACCGGCGATCCCTACCTGGCTCGAGTCGCTCGTCAGACCCTCGATTACGTGCTGCGCGACATGACCTCGTCGCAGGGCACCTTCCATTCGGCGACGGATGCCGACAGCGAGGGCCGCGAAGGGGCGTTCTTCGTATGGAATCCGGCGCAGCTCGCACGCGCCCTGGGCAATCGCGACGCGGCCCTCGCGGGACAGCTCTTCGGGGTCACTCCGGAGGGCAACTTCGAGGGTTCGACGGTGCTCCACGTGCCGCGGCCCTTCGCCACTTCGGCGAGCGCCCTGGGGGTGACCGAAGAGGCCCTGTGGCAGCGCATCGAGCGCGTTCGGGAACGGCTCCGCGAAGTGCGCGCCCGCCGTCCAGCGCCGCTTCTCGACGACAAGGTGATGGTGGCCTGGAACGGCATGATGATCACCGCCCTGGCCGAGGCTTCCCTGGCCTTGGATGACGACACCTACCGACTGGCGGCGGAACGCGCCGGCGAGGTGTTGTGGCAGACCATGCGACGGGGCGGTCGCCGGGGCTCCGAGGCGACCGGTCTGTGGCGCATCGAGTGGCAGGGGAGGACTTCCGTTGCGGCACTGCTCGATGACTATGCGCACCTGCTCGAGGCCTTCCTGGCCCTCTATGACGGGCGCCGAGACGAGCGTTGGCTGGTGCGCGCCCGGTGGCTGGCCGATCGCCTGATCGCAGAGTTCGGGGATGACGCGGCGGGGGGCTTCTTCATGACTCCGGAAGATGCGGCGGCCACCCTCATCACGCGACCGAAGAGCCCGGCCGACGGCGCTGTCCCGTCGGGGAACTCGGTCGCCGTGCGAGCCCTGGCGCGGCTCTTTCGGCGCACCGGCGATGCCACCTATCGCCGCTGGTGCAATTCCGCCCTCGGGGCCTTTGCCGGCGCGCTGACGGCGCGACCGCAGGGTTTTCCGTACCTCCTGATGGGACTCGATGACCTGCGGCGAGGCGAGACCGGTGGCCTCGAATATGGTGCCGGTGGCGTGGTGGCGGCGCGCGGATGGTTGGCTCCGCGGGGCGACGGCTGGGATCTGGTCGTCGATCTGGAGGTGCAGCCCGGTTGGCACGTCAACTCGGCGACGCCGCGCCAGCCGAGGCTGCTGGCCTCGCGCCTCGATCTCGGGTCCGAGGCCTGGCGTCTCGGCGAGATCCTCTGGCCGGCCGCCGAAGAGGTGCGGCTGGCCTTTCAGGAGGAGCCCCTCGACGTCTACCAGGGGCGAGCTCGGATCACGGCGCCACTCCTGCCGGTGGCTGGCGAGGCCAGCATCGATCTGCGAGCGCGTTTACGGCTTCAGGCCTGTGACGACCGCCGCTGTCTGGCGCCGGAGGTGCTCGAATTGGAAATCGCGCCGCCGCCGTCCGAACGACGGCCGGCGAAGCCCTGAAGCGAATCCCGCAAAATCGCAAGACTGGAGAAGCGGCCCTCGCCGGCCCTTTGTTCTGCTTGTCGCCGGTGGAGTAGCGAAGTACCTGGATCGCTCGACAGGCGATGTCGGGCCCGTACGCCGGCGCGGTCGAAACTCAGGAGGACAGTGGATGCTCAACACTTCTTGGCTGCATTGCTCGCTGCAGCGTCGTCTTCTTCAGGTCGGGCTGATCGGGCTGCTTTTCGCCATGGCGGCCCAGGCGCGTACCTTCGACCCCGACAACATTCTGGTTTCCTCGGACAACACCATCTACGAGGTCACCAAGGCCGGCGTTCTGGTGGACTCCTTTCCGGTCGACAACGTCGGCAGCGAGGTGGCGCGCGATCTGGTGATCGACGAGGACGGCTTGCTGCACGTCTTCAACGGCACCCTGTTCCCCAAGCTGTCGACCTACGATCCGGATACCGAGACCTGGGAGCACAACACCTTCGCTGGCTGGAGCACCGCCAATCAGTACAGCTACGGCGGCATCGCGACCTACGGTCAATACATCTTCGTGACCGACATGGAGACCTTGGGCAGCGGCGAGCCGTCTGGCATCGTGCGTTTCGACAAGAGCGACGGCTACTCGGCGGTGCGTTTCAGCGTCGGCCAGGGGTACATCGACCTCAATATCGGTCTCGACGGCAACCTCTACGCTCTGCAGGTCGGGGAGCACGACACCGACGTCTTCGATCCGGTGACCATGGTCTATGACAAGACGGTCTTCATCGAGAGCTTCGTGCGTGGCGTGTCGGTCAACCACATCGGCCAGTACCTCGGTGTCTCCCTGGATGGCACCATGCACCGCTTCTCACCGCTCGGCTTCGGCGAAGCCAGCCTGCCGAGCCAGCTCAACAATCCCACCGAGATCGACGTCAACGGCGCCGGCTTGGTGATGGTGGGATCGATCAACGGTGGGGTGGTCTTCGCCGACGAGACGATGAACTCGCGCCACGGTGGCTTCCTCATCGGGACCGCCGAGCCTTCCTTCGTCGCTTTTGTCGACCGCATCGTCTTTTCGGACAATTTCGAGTACGGCGACACCCGTCGCTGGAGCCTGAGAGTCAGCGACTGAGTGGTCCACGGGTCGGATTCGAACCGGCTTCCTCAGCCGGTTTCTTGTGACCCCCGTTCGGCGATCAGCCTTTCGAGGGCGCTGACGACGGCTGCCACCTTGGCCTCGTCGAGAGCATCCGGGTGGGGATCCGCGAAGCGTCCCGAGTCGTTGTCGAAGTACTGGCCGGTGGCCGCTCCAAAGTCGGCGTCGAGGGCGGCGCGGCGCAAGATCTCGGCACCTTTCTGAACCTTTCCCCCGGCGACGCCGAAGGCGTCGTGCACCATCTTGGTGGCGAGTAGGGAGCCGGGGTTGACGGCGAGGATCGCGGGCCCGTCGGGGCCGAGTTCGCGTCCCAGGTGCCGGCACCACATGGTCAGAGCGAGCTTGCTCTGGGCATAGGCGGCGCCCGCCGAGAGGGCGACTTTTCCGGTGAGGGCTCGGAGGTCCACCGGCGCCTGGGCGGCGGACGACAGATTGACCACTCTTCCCGTCGTGGGGAGCCGCGGCAGCAGCAGTCCGGTGAGCCGGAAGGGGGCCAGGGTGTTGACCGCGAAGCGCACGTCGAGGCCACCCGTGGTGGTCGCGGAAGGGGCGTTGTAGACGCCGGCGTTGTTGATCAAGACGTCGAGGCGATCGTGCTGGACGGAGACCGCCGCGGCCAAGGAATCGACTTCCTGGAGGCGCGACAGGTCGGCGCGGTAGGCCTCGATCTGTCCCGCGCTGGTTTCGGCCGTCAGCTCGCCGTGGACGGCTGCCAGCTTCGATGAATCGCGTCCGTGAAGCAGGATGCGATGGCCGAGGGAGGCCAGCAGGCGCGCCGTCTCCAGGCCGATTCCGTCCGTCGAGCCGGTGATCAAGATCGTTTTCATCGTCGGGTCCTCGCTCAGCCGGAGAACTCCGGCAGGATGTCGGCGGCGAGGCGCTCCAGCGTGCCTTCGATATCCGCCCGGTTGAACCGTAGGTTGAGAGCCACGTGGTCGATGCCGGCGGCGGCGAGCGATCTCAGATGGTCTCGCAGGTGGTTGCTGCCGAGCCTGAGGCCGAGATGAATTGGCTGCGGCGGGTGTCCGGGATCTTCCGTGAGATCTACGTAGAGGGGCTGCATTATCGGCTTGGGAGGGCTCCCTGCGGCCTCCACTCGAGCCCTCCAGTCGCCGACGACGCGAGCCTGGAGGGCGACGGCGCGGGGATAGATCATCCAGCCATCGGCGTGCTGCGCGCTCCAGTCCGGATGCTGGCGGCTGCCGCCCGTCACCAACAGGGGCAGTCGCCCAGCGGACGGCTTGGGCAGGAGATCGACGCCCGGATCGATGCGGCCATAGGGATTCTCGAAACGGCCCTCGGTGCGGGCCATCGACCGGATGTAGTCGAAGCTGGCGCGAAAGCGCTCGCCGCGATCTTCGAAGGGCAGGGCGAGGGCCGGGTACTCCTGGGGGCGGTCTCCGGAGGCGACGCCCAGGATCAGGCGGCCGCCGGAAAGCTGGTCGGCGCTCGCCGCCGCCTTGGCGACGTGAGCCGGGTGGCGCAAGGGCAGCACGATGCTGGCGACGCCGAGGGCGATGCGCTCGGTTTGCCCGGCCAGGAATCCCAAGTAGACGAAGGGGTCGAAGATCTGGCCGGCGTCGCCGAAGGAAGCGACGTTGAACGGCACGTCGCGCAGCCAGACGGCAGAAAAACCGAGCTGTTCGGCGCGGCGGACGCGCTCGAGGTGCTGCGCCATGGTGGGGACCGGCCCCTGAGGGTAGGCTTCGATCGGAACCACCAGACCGAGGCTCATGCGCCCGGTTCGGAAGACCCTGTCGAAGCCGTGGTTGATGCGGCGAAACTCCCGGGGGCGGCGGTGCTCAACGGGGTTCGAGGGTCGAGACACGTCTGGAACCTCGCTCGGAGGAGTGGCTGCGGCTGGCTTGCGGGCCCTGGGGAAATATCCCATGGCCGACAAGGTAGCCCTTAATGATGAACTTCGCAAGTACCCACATTTTTGTAAGTAATGAGATCGACCTCGCCGCCGGAGAAACTTCTGCAGGGGCGCCGAGACCGCGCTTCCGGCGTTTTGCCGAGGCCAAGCCTCAGGGGGCGGTCGAGACCACCAGCGCCGGCACCGTGCCGGGAACCGGGGGCCAGGGCAGGACCATGCCACGGCCGACTCCGCGAGCGACGTCGTCACCGTAGAGGTGGGCCACCAGATAGAGGGCGGGATCGAAGCTGCGTGCGCCACCTTGGGAGGTGATCATCGCGCCGTCGTGGACATAGGAGATGCCGCGCCGCAGATCGAGCTGCGGGAACATCTCGGCAAAGCGATCCTGGTCGCCCGGAAAGGTGGTGACCGCGTGGCCGTCGAGCAGGCCGGCGGCAGCCAGCACGAAGGCCCCATCGCACAGCGACATCACCCAGCGGGCGCGCTCTCCGACGCGCCGCACCCATCCCAGCATGGCCTTGTTCTGCAGGTCCGAGTCCATGCTGTTCTCGGCGCTCGGAACCACCAGGATGTCGATCGACCGCGGAGCCGATTCGAAGGAGTGATCGACCTCGAGGGTGATGCCCTCGAAGGTCGTCACCGGCTGGCCGTCCGGGGACACGGTGAACACCTCGATGCCCGGCTGGACGTGGAAGACGGTGTGATGGAGGATGTCGAAGGGAGCCGTCAGCTCGGTGTTGTAGACCCCGTCCACCACCAGGAAGGCCGCCTGCAGGGAGCGCTTCGCGGGCAGGTCGCGAACCTGCTCGAGAGGCGTCGCATCGCTCACCGTGGGCGGCGCCGAGGCGGTGGTGCAGGCGGTGAGGAGACAACCGAGGGTGATGGCGAAGGCGAGTCTCATGACGGCTCCTGATCGGTTCGCAGGCTTTCCAGGCGTTCGAGGATCTTACGGGGAAGGGGGCGCGAGCGGAAGACGAGGACCTCTCCCGGAAGCTCTTCGAGCTCTTCCCGATCGGTGGCCAGGCCCTTCGAGAGGGCCAGCACGAGATGGCGGGGACCATGCTCGGCGAGGAGCGCCAGGCGACTCTCGAGGGCCGAGCGGTTCCAGAAGCCGAAGGTCTCGAGGTAGGCCTCGCAGCCCTCGGGATGGCGGAACACCAGGTCCGGTACCAGTACGCCCTGGCCTCCGAGATCGAGCAGCGCGGCGTCTTCGGAGACCGTCCAGTCGCTGCCGAGGGCCGTGAACCTGGTGGCGAGATCGCTCAGGGCATCGGGCAGCCACTGGCCGGTGAGACGGTTGATCGGGGCCAGGCCCTGGTCCGGCGAAAGCCGGAAGCTCGCCTCTCGACGCTGCTTGCCCCAGGTCACTTCCGCCTCGAGACGCCAACCCGAGAAGTGCAGCAGGGTGGGCAGGAAGGTCGCCATCCGCAGGCCGTAGCGCTGGCTCGCCTTGAGCACCGAGAGGGGGCCGTCGAGGCGAATGCGATAGCCCGCCTCGGGACTGCCGGAAACGCTCGCCATCAGCTGGAAGAACTTGATCTTGCGAAACAGGGCGCGATGGCGGCGAGGATTCTGCGGTGGAACCTCGAGGGTCAGCTGCTGAGCGCGCAGCAGAACCCCTTGGGCCAACGCGACGTTGTAGCGGTTGAGGAGCCAGTCGGCGGTGCAGGATTTCCAGGACGTGAGCACCTGCTCGCCCTTGAGGTCGCCATAGAGGCTGGCTTCGACCACAGGCAAGTCGCTGGCGAGTTCGTCCGCCGCCTGCACCAAGGCGCGGTCGCGATCGAAGGGTTGATCGCCCTGTTGCCACTGCGCGGCGGCATGGCGAAACACCACCTCGCGCAGCCGCGTCGGCTCTTCCGGTGCCTGGGTCTCGAACTCGCAGCGGTCGAGGAGGAGCTTGGCGAGGCCGCGATGGAGCAGAAAGGCGGTGCCGGTCCCGAGCAGCTCGCGGAGGGCCGAATCGAGCTCCGCACGACGCTTGCCCTGGTGATCAGCGACGAGGGTGACGAGCTGGTCCGCAAGATCCCGATGGCCGTCATCGGAGGTGTCGATGTAGCGCGGACGAATCTCGCCGCGCTGCCGGCGCACTTGAATCAGGTCACTGGTCAGCATCGGTCGAGAATACCCGGCACGCGGCGGCGCCGGGGAGCGCGCGACCTCTGACCACCCGGCGATCAGTCTTCGGTGTCGCTCCAGCGGCTGGTGTCGCCGGACTCGAAGCCGTCCGTGAACAGCAGGGACTGCTCGAACATCACCACCGAATCGGCGGCGCGACCGGCGGCGAAGAGGTGCTCGCCATCGGAGCTGGCGGCGAGGTCGATGACGCCCTCGGTGCCGGTGACGCCGCTGTCGTCGAGGTTGAGCTGTTTGCGGTAGATCAGCGCGCCGGAGGCGGGATCGCGCTGGAACACCACCACCGCCCGCGCGGCACGGCCGGAGACGAAGACGACTCGACCGTCGAGGCTGAACTCGATCGAGGTCGGGGCGTTCAGGCCGCTGACGCCGTCGACGCCGTTCTCCACCGTGGCGATGCGACTGGGCAGCCCCGAGGCGGTGCGCTCGAAGACGGCGATCGTGTCGAGGTCCTCGACTGCGACGTAAATGTGCTCGCCGTCCGGGCTGGTCACCACCGAGCGAGCGCCTTCGAGGTCGTTGTTGGCGCCGATGGTGCCGACGTGGGACAGGGCGTCGGTGGTGGCGTCGCGAGCGAAGGTCGAAAGGGAGTCGGCGGCGGTGACGTAGACGTGGAGATCGTCCGGGCTGACGTCGACGGAGGTCGGATTGCCCAACCCCAGCACGCCGTTGTCTTCGATCAGGTTGTAGAAGAAGAGGGAATCGTTGCTCGGGTCGCGGCGGAAGATCACCAGGGCGTCGTCGCGCTCACCGGTGACGTAGACATGCCGGCCATCGGGGCTCACCGTCACCGCCGAGGGACCGTCGAGACCGAAGACCCCGCCGACGGCGTTCTCCTGGGCGCCGACGAAGGCCAGATTGTCACCGGAAGGATCGCGTCGGAAGACGGTCAGGGCGTCGCTGTTGCGGGATACCGCATAGACGTGGCGCCCGTCCGGGCTGGTGGTGACGTCGAAGGCACCGTTGAGGCCGAAGACGCCGCCGATGCCGTCCTGCAGCGTCTCGACGTAGGTCAAAAGGTCGTTGGTGGCATCACGACGAAACACCACCAGCGCGTCGTCGAGGCGCCCGGTGGCGTAGACGTGACGTCCGTCCGGGCTGACGCTGACGGCGGAAGCGCCATCGAGACCATCGGGCACGCCGCCGCCATCGAAATAGGCTCCGAGGAAGGTCAGGAAGCCGCCGGTGGCGGGTAGGGCGAAGAGTGCGCAGACCAGCGCCAAGCGCACGAAGAGCGAGGAGCGATTCAGGCGGCTTTGGGGGCCGCGGCTGGAGTTCATGCTGTCGTTCCCTCCCGAGGAAGATCTTGATGGGAAAATACCATAGACAGGATCCGTTGTCACTCGCCGAAGGAGTCCTCCGAGGGGCGCCGGGGATAGGGCTTGCGGTAGCCGTTGGTGGCTTCGTGAAGGACGTACGCCGCGCCGTCTTCGAGGGCGGCGGCGGCGAGGGGATCCTGCGGGCGGGTCAGGATGGCGAGCAGGCGCAAGGTGGTGGGGTCGTAGGGGTGCAGCTCGAGGGCACGCCAGGCGGCGTCGCGAGCCCCTCGGGGCTCGCCGTCCTGCCAGCGTAGTTGAGCCAGGGCCAGCAGGTGGCGGTGGAAGGTCTTGTCGTGGCCGGGAAGGCGGGCGAAGCTCTCGCCGAGCTCGCGGGCGTCACTCCGCTGGTGCTCGAAGGCGGCTTGGAAGTGGGCTCCGCGGTGGCTCTTGAGGGCCAGCGAAAGGGCGAGAAGGATACCGCCGGCGGCGAGCGGGACGAGCCATCGCAGGGCCCGGCGGCCGCTCGCCGCGGCTCCTTCCCGGGGGCCCGGAAGAAGGGCCAGCAGGACCACTAGCTGGAGCTTCGAGTAGGGCAGGTCGAGCACGTAATCGGTCCCCATGGCGAGGCCGAGGGCGAGGATCTGGAGGCCGATGAAGAGGGCCCGCGGACCCGCCCTCAGGCTCGCGGCCAGGGCCCAGGCGAGCAGCAAGAGCCAGCAGAGGAGGCCCGGCCAGCCGGTCTCGCCGAGAATCTGCACATGGTCGCTGTGGGCCCGGCGGACGCGAAACTCATCGTCGAAGGAGCGGTAGCGGTCGTGGCTGCGAAACACCGGGTAGACGGACTGCCAGTTGCCCAGGCCGACGCCTGCGGAATGCTGACGCACCATCGCCAGGGTGTTGCGAAAGTAAACGCCGCGATCGCTGCTCCAGTAATCGCCGAGGAGAGTCGGAATGGTGGCGGCTCGTTGCCGGGCTGCCGGCAGGGAGGCCAGCAGGGAGATGAAGACCAGGCCGACGACGGCGAGCACGGCGCCCTGCCGGCGACGCCCGCGCAGCACCAGGAGGACGCTGCCGGCGGCGGCCGTCAGTAGCAGGGCGACCATCACGGTGCGGCTCCGCAGGGTGGTGAGGAGGATGATCTCGAAGGCGAGTAGCGCCAGCCACACCGGCCGCGGCCGCTCGCGGCCGAAGGCGAGGTAGGCGAGCAAGAAGATCTGGCCGAGCAGGGTCAGAGCGAGGGGGTTCTTGTAGCCCAGCAGCGAGGCGTGGGCGACGCCCAATTGCGGAGCGATGGCGGGTAGCCAGGGGAGCGGGTGGAGGCGCTGAAGAACCGAGATCAGGAGGACCGGCACCAGCGCCAGGACGGCGATTCGGATGATGCGATCGGCGAGCTTCGGGTCGCGCTGCAGCCAGTGGCGCAGGGCGGCCAACAGCAGCAACAGCGGCAGCCACTGACAGAGCTCGTAGAAGCCGTTCTCGGCCACCGGAGCCCAGAGCAGCGAGAGCGCGCCGTAGGCGAGGAAGAGGGCCGTCAGGGCGAGCACCGGGTCGCGCCCCAGGCGACGCCACGAAGGCAAGCCGGGTCCGTGCCAGGCGAGGGCCAGCAGGAGCAGCCAGAGGAGCACCTGGAGGGCGGCCAGCTTGGGGGCGCGGTAGAGCACGAAGAAGCCCGGCGAGCCGGCCCCGCCCCAGGCCACCAGCCACAGCGGCAGGGTCAGGGTGAGGGCCAGGAGGGGAAAGGGACGGGCTATCATCTGCTTCACTTTGCGGAGAGCCCCGGGTTGAGAATCGAGCATAGAGAGAGGCGCCCTGGTTCGCGGCGGGGCTGGCGGGGAGCGTCCGGGAGACCGCGGACTCGTGCCGCCGTGACGACCCATCGGTTCCGCCCCTTGGGGCCCTTCTACCACAGGCTGGCGGCGGTCCTCGCGACCTGCGTCGCCGCCCTGGCCCTTGCCGGCTGCTCGGATCCGGCGCTCGGTTTCGCCGCCGATCGCTGGTCGCCGGACGCGGCCCTCGCCGGCCCCTTCTCTTTCGCGTCGGCGGTTCGTCTCGAGGCCGTCGAGGTCGGCGGAGAACAGCGGCAAGCCTGGGTGACCGTTGGTTCCTGGAGCTGGCGCGGGCGCATTCCGGAGAACGGGCGGTTGGCCTTCGGGGTCCATGCCTCGGCCAGCGGTCGGGCGGTGGTCCGGCTGCGCTGGGGGTCCCGAGTCGAGGTACTCGAGACCCTTCGCCTGGAGTCCCACCATTCCTGGCAGGATCGCGTCATCGATCTCTCGGACCACGCCGGGCGCCGCGTCGAGCTCGAGTTCCTCGCCCGGCTCGAGAGCCAGGCGACGGTGGCCTGGTCGCCGGTCACCCTGGGACCGCCGCCGCCGGCGAGCCCGGATCGCCCCAACCTGCTGTTGATCGTCGTCGACACCTTGCGCCGGGATCGGCTGACCTCCTATGGCTACGAGCGGGACACCACGCCGGAAATCGATCGCTTGTTGGCCCGGCGAGGCGTCGTCTTCGAGCGCGCCTATGCCCAGGCGCCGTGGACCACGCCCTCCGTCGCCTCGCTGCTCTCGAGTCGCTATCCCGGCGAGTTCCTCGGCGGTCCGAGGCAGGTCTTCACCGTCGCCGACGAGGTCGACCTGGTGAGCGAGCATCTGGCAGCGGCGGGTTATCGCACGGCGGCCTTTCTGGGCAATCCCATCCTGCGGCCGCCGAGCGGCTTGACGCGCGGCTTCGAGACCGTGCTCACCAGCCCGACCATGCTGCCGGCGGAGGCCATCTCGCGGGCCGGTGAGGGTTGGCTCGCCGCTCACGGCGCCGAGCCCTTCTTTCTCTACCTCCACTACATCGATCCCCACGACCCCTGGACGCCGCCCGATCTCGACGGCGGGGTCTCGCCGTACTTTCCCGAGTACCGCGGGGAGGTCTCCGGTGCCGATGTCCCGGCGCTGCGGGTGGGCGCCATGGAGCTTGCCGACCCGGTCGCCGATCTGGCCCATCTCTCCGCCCTCTACGACAGCGAGATCGCCTACGTGGATCGCTGGATCGGTCGGCTGCTCGACGGTTTGTCGCCGGCCCTGCTCGAGAACACCCTGATCGTGTTCACCGCCGACCATGGAGAAGAGCTCCTCGATCACCAGGGTTGGGGTCACGCCAGCACCCTCTACGACGAGCTGGTGCGGGTGCCCCTGATCCTGCGCTGGGACGGACGCCTGCCGGTGGCCGAGCGGGTCGACGATCAGGTGCGGCTGCTCGACGTCGCCACCACTCTGGTGGCGGCGGCCGGCGAGAGGGCCCCCCGTCACTGGCAGGGCAAGAGCCTGCTGCCGATCGCGCGCGGCGAGAAGGAGACCGCGCGGCTGGCCTTCGCCAGCCATCTCCATGCCGGGCCGCGGCGCGCCATGGCGACCCTCGGCAGTCTCAAGATGATTCTCTTCGACCGCGACGCCGAGCGTTACCCGAGCGATGGTCGCTGGGGGGAGGTGGTGGCGATGGATCGCCGCCGGATGCAGCGTCGCGAGCTCTACGACCTCGAGCGCGACCCGCGGGAACGGCACCCTCTGACCGCCGTCTCGCCGTCAGCCTCGCGCCTCGAAGCGGCGATTCATCGCCGCCTCCTCGGTGAGCTGCCCGGCTTCCAGCTGGTCGCTCACGCGCTGCCGGTGGGCGAGCGGCTGACCTTGACGGCGCGGCTGGCAGCCTCGCCCGACGCCTGGCAGCCCTACTTCCTGGAGGCCGGTGACCGGGTGACGGTGGATTCCAACCGGTTGCGCCTGGAGATCGCCGGGGGTGAACCGGTCAAGGGCATCATTCTGCCGGTTTCGGTTGGCGAGGTGGTCGCCCTCGAGGCCCGGCTGGGAGACGCCTCCTGGCCGGCGGACCGCCTCTCGATTCGGGACGTTCCCGGCCTGGCGGAGCAGGAATCGGCCCGCCAGGACTGGTACCTCGAGCTGCGCTGGCGACCTGACAACCGGCTCCTGTCGAAGGTGCCGTCGGCCAATCAGGAGCAGCTCGACAACCTGCGACAGCTCGGCTACCTGGGAGCCGGCCGATGACGACGCCGGGCGCCGCGCCCGGCCGCTGGCTCGGCGCCCGAGGGTGGTGGTTGGTGGCCTTTCTCGGCCTGCTTCTCGCCCTCGATCCCGCTCGCCTCGGGACGGCTCCGGTGGATGCCGAAGGGACCCCTTGGATGATGCTCGAGAGCCTGCGCTGGGATGGTGATCTGGTTTACGAGGCGGACGATCTCGAGCGCGCCGTCGAGCGCTGGAGCGCCGGGCCGCGGGGGCTTCGCCTGAGCGTCGCCGACGAGGGCGGGCGGCTCTCTTTCGCCGATTCGCCAGCCTACCCCTTGCTGATGCTGCCCTTCTACTGGCTGCTGGGAGGTGCCGGCGTGGTGCTGCTGCAGGGACTGCTCTTGATCTGGCTGATGCGCAGCGCCGAAGCCGAGCTCGGCCGCCCCTTCGGGACGCTCTTCATCGGCGCTTCGGCGCTCCTGCTGTTCGCCTGGCTGCCGCAGCCCCATCTCCTGCTGATGGCGTTGCTGCTCTACGGCACGAAGGTCTGGATGGGGGAGGGCGGAAGCTGGCTGGTGGCGGGCGCCGGCTGGGCCGCGGCCGGGGTGATCGCGCCGGTGGTGCTGATCCTGCCCTTGGCGGCGGTGATCGACCTGCTCCGGCGAAGACATCGCGATCGGCTCGCCAAGGTGGCCATCGGCGCGCTGCTGTCGGCACTGCCGATCCTCCTGCTGGCGGCCACCATCCCCGGCGCCACCTGGGCCTTCTCGGCAGATCCGGTGCGGATCTTCGAGCAGCAGTTCCCGCTTACCAACACCGATGCCGAGGTCCTGGCGGCGCAAGTGGAGCGGTCCCCGACGCGCGATGCTCGCCGCTTGGCGGTGGCGAGCTGGTTCCGCCTGGCCGGGCGCAACTTCGGCTGGATCGTGCTCTTCCCCGGTGCGCTCTTCGCGCTCCTGGCCTTGCCCTTCGGGCGCTTCGAGGGTCGCCGAGGCGTCCTGGCGGTGGTGCTGGTGCTGTTGTTTGTGCATGGCCTTTGGGTCGGCGGTGGCGGCGCCTATGGCGGCTTGTCCTTGGTGGCGGGTATTCCCTGCCTGATCTTCCTCCTCCCGCGGCGTTTCGCGACGCCGGCGATCCCGCCGCTGGTCGTCGCCGCGGTCTTGTGGACCCTGCCGGCCCTTGCCGGGGTGCTGCTGCCGGCGGCCAAGCCGTGGCCGGCCTTGCGCTGGCTGCCTCTCGAGCTGACCGCTCTCGAGGCCCCGGAACGGTTGGGCTATCGCGCCTTCGATTCCCCTCGAGGTCGTTGGTTCGTGCCGCACCACGCGCTCCTCGAAGTGGTTTCCGAGGCGCCGCTCGAGATTCGCCTTCGCGGCGACCGCCGGGCCGAGATCTGGCTGGTCAGCCGGGCCGATCTCGCCGCCGCCGTCCTCGAGGCCAGGGCCCTGTCGGCGGGCGCGGTCTTGACCGTCGCGGGTGGCGACGAGGTTCATCGCGTGCGCTTCGATTCCGCCGGCAAACGCGACGGCACGCTACTCGAAGTGCCCCTCGAAGCGCGCAGTCGAGACCTGCGAGTAGCCTTCGGTCGCGAGCGGTTCTACCGCCTCGATGTCGTCATCGAGGGCGGCAAGGTGATCCCCGGCGGGCGCTTCCTGGGGGCTACTCTGACCCTCGAGGCGCGCTCCCGCCGCGAGCTTCAGCGATAGGCGCTGTGGCGCCGCCGCCGCTGGCTGACGTAGGTCTCGGCGGTGTCCTCCGTCACCACCTCGTAGAGCACTGCCTCCTTGCCCTCGGCGCGGCGCAGGATGCGCCCCAGGCGCTGGACGTGCTCGCGCACGCTGCCGGTGCCCGACAGGATGATGCCGACGTTGGCGGCGGGCACGTCGACGCCTTCGTTGAGCACCCGCGAGGTGACCACGAATGGCAAATCGCCGGCGTTGAAGCGGGTCAGCGTGTCGTGGCGCTCGCGCACCTTGGTCTGATGGGTGATGGCGGGGATCAGGAAGCGCCGCGAGATGCGGTACACGGTGTCGTTGTCGTGGGTGAAGATCAGCACTCGATCGCGGCGGTGGCGCTCGAGGAGCTCGGCGAGGAGCCGGAGCTTGCCCTCGGAGGCCTGTGCGATGGCCTTCTGTTGACGGTAGGCGAGAAAGGCGCGTCTTCCCGCTTCGCTGCGCGAGGTCAGCATCAGGAAGCGATTCCAGCCCTGCGGTGATCCCAGCCGCAGGCCCTGGCTGGCGACGAAGTCGCGATAGACGGCGCGGGCCTCGCGATAGGCCTGCCGTTCCTCGTCGTCGAGGCGTACCAGGAGAGTGATGGTTTCGTACTCGGCCAGGTACTTGCCCGCCAGCTCGCCGATCTCACGGCGGTAGGCGATTGGCCCGATGAGGTCGCGATACCGTTTCTCGGCGCCGTCCTCCCGTTCCGGTGTCGCCGTCAGGCCAAGACGGAACGGCGCCAGGGAGGCTTCGGCGGCGAAGGCGTAGGACGGGCTCGGCAGGTGGTGGCATTCATCGAAGACCAGGAAGCCGAAGCGGTCTCCGAGGCGCTCCATATGGAGGTGAGCCGAGTCGTAGGTGGTGACCGTCAGGGGCTGCGGATTGTACTCGCCACCGCCGATCAGGCCGACTTCGAGGCCGAAGGCGGTGGTCAGCACCGACAGCCATTGGCGCATCAGGTCGAGGGTCGGCGTCACCACCAGGGAGCTGCGGCCCAGGCGCTCGATCAGCATGACCGCGACGTGGGTCTTGCCGGACCCGGTCGGCAGCACCACCACGCCACCCTTGCCCTGTCGCCACCAGGCATCGGTGGCCTCCGCCTGATGCGGGAAGGGCTCGCGCAGCCAGCGCGACGCGAGGTCGAGGGATTGGTAGCCCCGGGCCTCGTCGGTGAAGGCGATTTCCTGGCGGTGGAGGGCCCGCAGGATCGGCCGATCGGCCGAGGCCGGAGCGCGCCAGGCGTCGACCCGGGCATCGAAGACGCACTGCGGCAGGGCGGAGTCTTCGGTCGCGCCCCGCAGCAGCAGGGTGCCGCGGTCGAAGGTCAGATGAATCACGGTACCCGGAACCCTATCGGGCGCACCCCCGCGGTGCAATCGACGCCGGGTGCCGCAATGCGACAAGAAGGGCGGCAGGCTGCCGAGACGGTCTTCGGAAGATTCACTGAATCGGCCGGAGAATCCTTTCCTGAAGGGGATTTACTCCTCTTGACGCGTTGCGGCAATAGTGTCTTGACAGTTTTGCCGCACTGCGGTATCTTTTGATTGTCGGCGCCGCGGCACGGCATAATGCGGCTCGAACCCGCTTCCACCGAGGATCCTCGGTGCCGGCGCGGCCGACAGTCAAAAGAGGAGATCGCGAAGATGATTCGGCTGATCAAGCGGTATGAAAGCCGCAAGCTTTACGACACGGAGGAGAGTCGCTACGTCTCCCTGGAGGAGATCGCCGCCTGGGTCCGTGAGGGCCAGGAGGTCAAGGTGGTGGACAATGCGACCACGGCCGATGTCACTTCACAGACGCTGACGCAGATCATCCTCGACGAAGGCCGCCGCGGCTCTTCCTTCCTTCCCAGTGAGCTGCTCCACGAGCTCGTGCGGGTTGGCGAGAAGGCGGTATCGAGCGGTATGGAACACGTTCAACACGGAGTCGACCGACTGCTGCAGGCATCGATGGATCGCGTCGGGCCGCTGCGGCGGGCGCGCGAGGAGATGTCGCGCTTGCGCTCGCAGCTCGAGCAGCTCGAAACATCCCTGGTCGACCTCGAGAGCCAGCGGCAAGAGACGCCCGAAGGGGCGACCGCCGACGTGGCGACTTCCAGAAAGGGAGAAGGTTCATGAAGAAGGTCCAGGAACACACCGTCAAGAGTGCCAGCGAGCTGGCCCAGGATGTCACCGAGACCGGGCGCAGCATCTGGCTCGCCGGCCTCGGCGCCGTGGCGCGAGTCGAAGAGGGTGGTCGAGAGCTGTTCGATCATCTGGTCGAGAAGGGCCGCAAGGTCGAGAAGCGCCAGTTCAAGGCCATCGACCGCACCGTTGCCCGCACCTCGCAGAAGGTCCAGGAGATCGGTGACAAGGTGCAGTCGACGGTCGAGGACGGCATGAAGGGCACGCTCCATCGCATGGGTCTGGCGACCCTCGACGATGTGCAGTCCCTCCAGGGCCACATCGAGGCCTTGACCAAAAAGGTCGACGAGGCCGCCGCCGCGCCTCGCGCGTAAGCACCACTCCTTCGGCGGCCACCGGCCGCACCCGAACCAAGCACTCGGCCTGTGAGGCCGTCTCTATAGGGAGGATTCGTCATGGGCAAAGACAAGAAGTCCAAGAAGGCGAAGAAAGCCAAGAAGCAGAAGCAACAGGAGGTTCTCGACTCGGCGCACCGCGTTTGGTTGGCCGGTCTGGGAGCGCTGTCGACGGTCGAGGAGCAGGGCAGCAAGATGTTCCAGGCGTTGGTCGACAAGGGGCGCTCGATCGAAGACCTCGGCCGTGAAACGGTCGGCAAGGCCAAGGGCAAGGTCGAAGAGGAGCTCGGCAAGGCCAAGGACAAGGTCGAAGAGGAGCTCGGCAAGGCTAAGGACAAGGTCGAAGAGGGCGTCGACAAGGTGGGGGATTCCGTCGAGAACACCTTCACCGAGGCTCTTCACCGCTTCGGCGTGCCGACCCGCGATGAGATCCGCTCGCTGGTGGATCGGGTCGAAGAGCTGACCAAGAAGGTCGACTCGCTGCGTCAGGAGCCGGCACCGAAGACCGCTCGCCGGTCGCCGGCGGCCCGCAAGACCACCGCCAGCCGACGCACCACGACGGCCCGTAAGCCGGCTGCCAAGACCGCGACGGCTGCTCGCAAGACCGCCGCCAAGGCGACGGCCCGCAAGCCGGCTGCCAAGACCACGGCGGCGAAGACCACCGCCGCCAAGACCACGGCGCGCAAGACAACCGCCGCCAAGGCGCCGGCGAAGGCTCCTGCCAAGCGCTCGACGACCGCCAAGACGGCGCCGAAGCCGGCCGCCAAGAATGCGGACTCCTGAGGCCTGACCGGTCGCGAGATCGATGAGCCAAGCTGTAAAAATCGGCCTCGCCCTGGCCGGCGGAGGACCGGAGGGCGCCCTCTATGAGATCGGCGCCCTCCGCGCCCTCGAGGAATCCCTCGAGGGCCTCGACTTCAATGACCTCGACATCTACGTTGGGGTGAGCGCCGGCGCCTTCGTCGGCGCCTGTCTGGCGAACGGCATCACGCTGCGCCACCTTTGCCGCGTCGTGGCTTCGGAGGGCACCGACGAAGGTCCCTTCGCGCCGGAGAACTTCTTCGCTCCGGCCTTTGGTGAGCTGCGCCGGCGTCTCACCATGGTGCCCGGCCTGTTCGCCGGCGGGCTGTGGGACTTCCTGCGCAAGCCCGACAACTTCAGCTTTCTCGAACCGGTACTGCGCCTCGGGCGGGCCCTGCCGGTGGGCGTCTTCGACAGTCGGCGAATCGCCGACTACCTCGAGAAGGTGTTCGATCGCGAAGGTCGCAGCAACGACTTCCGGAGTCTCAAGCGCTCCTTGATCATCGTCGCGGCGGACCTCGACTCGGGTCGCGCCGTGCGCTTCGGTGAGCCCGGCTGGGACCACATCCCGATTTCGACGGCGGTGCAAGCGAGCTCGGCCCTGCCGGGCTTCTTCGAGCCGGTGACCATCGATGGCCGCCACTACGTCGACGGCGTTCTGATCAAGACGGTGCACGCTTCGACCGCCCTCAAGGCCGGCGCCGACCTGCTGTTGGCGGTCAACCCGATCGTGCCGGTGGACACCGCCAAGGCGGTCGAGGAAGGCGTGATGGTGCGCGGCAAGCTGGTCGATCGCGGCTTGCCGGCGGTGCTGTCCCAAACCCTGCGCACCCTGATTCGATCGCGCCTCGAGGCGGGCATCCAGAAGTACGCCACCAAGTATGCCGACAGCGAGATCCAGCTCTTCGAGCCGCGCCGCGACGACTTCCGGATGTTCTTCACCAACATCTTCAGCTTCTCCGATCGCCGCGCCGTCTGTGAGCATGCCTACCAGCGCACGCGCGAGCACCTGCTCAGCCGGCAAGACGAGATCGCTGCGGCCCTCGAGCCCTTCGGCGTCGGCCTGCGACGCGATCTCCTGCGCGAGGAACGCTCCCTGTGGGACGGCATCGAGGTTTCGGACGATCTTTCCGGTCGCCTCCATTCGACCCTCGATCGCCTGCAATCGGCTCTCGATTCCCTCCAATCGAGATCTTAGGTCGGCCCGCGGGCTTGGACTCCCGCTGGCTCAATCCCCATCGAGTCTGTTCGCAGGCCTGCCGCTTCCGGTTCTTTCGAATCTGGTGGCGAAACGGAAAGGGCCACTCCTTCACTTCTTGCCCGTGAGCTCGGAGATCCAGGGACTCGCGCAGTGTCGGGTCGGGGTCTTCGAGGGATTTCGCGGGATGGAATGAAAGGAGATCTACGCCATGGGTGCATATTCGGTGGTCAACAAGTCGGATCAGACGATCTGGTGGCGGGATGGAGCCTGGACCAGCGGAGAGCTGCCGCCGGGGCAGTCCCTTCGCATCGAGTCGGATCACGACGCCAACGTTTCGATGTTCGCCAAGTTGCCTTTCGACAAGAACATCGAATGGGGGTTCCTTTGGATCTCCAAGGACAACGGTTGTTGCGTGGTTCGGGGACCCTGGGACTGGGCCATCAAGGCCGGGCTCGACCAGGTCCAGTGCTCCGCTCTGCCCTGATGATCCTAGGACCTGTCAGCGCCGTGGGAGGACGCCCCTCGCTCTCCCCGGCGGCAGGGCCGCCGCGACGGGAGAGGAGGCCCAAGAACCGCGCTTCTTGGGCCGGAGCGGGACGCG
>JBCCHV010000067.1 GCA_039028635.1 Acidobacteriota bacterium | reverse complement strand
TTGCCCGCCGGCATTGTCTTTCGGGCCCTCGAGGTCGACCTCGACGATCGCGTGCTTCTCGAGTTCGACATGGGGGCTGCCGAGTACGGCATCTTCGCCGAGCTGCTGCGCCACGGCTTGCACGGCACCGCCACGATCGTCGATTCGGTTCAGGAGTCGGTGCCGGTTCGTCTCGAGCTCGACGACATGGTGTCCGTCTGCCGAGTGTTGCCGGAGGCCCCTGGTGATGGCGCGGCGCCGGGGCTCTATGTCTGGTCCGAGGAGGTCGAGGCGGACGACGAAGACGACCCGCCGGGCGTGCGTCTGTCCTTGGTCAACCGTTTGGAGCATCCGTTGCGTCTCGAGTCGCTGCGGGCGGGATTGCTCGACAGCGGCCCGGTGGCGGGCATGATCTTCGATGCCGAGGAGGTCTCCCTGAGCCGGGGCGTCACCCTGGCGGCGCGCGGTCACGCTGGGGGCAAGGATCGTCTCAGCAAGGACCTCTCACCGCGCCGCATCGCCGTCTGGGACGAGACGGTGCCGCTGGTCGGCGAGACGCGGGTGGAAGGCGGAACCCCCGAGGAGTGGCTCGAGGAGGTCCATCAAGACCCCTCCTTGACGACTGCCGAAATCGTCCTCGATCTCGACCGGGTGACGGTGAGTGATGACGACCGCTTGCAGATCGTTCGCCTGCGGCTGCTCGAGGCCGGCTCGACAGCCCCCCGCGAGAGCCTCGAACTACCTGCTTCCGAGCGCCAACGCGCTTGGCCCCTGCGGTTGACCTTGGGCGAGCTCGCCGGCGATCTCCCGGACCTCTTCCTGGAGTACGACTGCGTCACCGTCGACGGCGAGATCAGTCTGCCGCAACGGTTGGCGGTCGATCTGGTCAACCCGTCGACCATCGTGCTGCGGCCGGTGATCGCGCGGCCGGAGAGTGTGTTCACCATTGAGAGTGCCGCCGGCGAGCGTCGCGACGACCTCGATCTCGAGGCGGCGTCGCGCCGCATTGAAGAGCTGCGCGGCGAGGGCGTCGGCTGGAAGGTCTTCGCCCGGGTGGTCGAGGTTCCGGAACCGGGAGCCGGAGAGACAGGAAGCGGTGGGGCTGAGGACGGCGAGGACCCGGCGAGTGGCGAGTCCCCGACCGGCGATCCCGGGGGAGCTCCGGTCAAGGTCATCACCGACCTGCTGACGGTTGCCTTCACAGCCGGCGAGCTGAGTAGTGTCTTCGTCACCCTGCAGCCGGCCGGGGAAGGGGCTCAGACCACCTTCGCCATCGAAGCCGATGACGCCGGTGAGCGCACTTGGATCCCCGCCGCCGAGGGCGTGCCGCCCTTCCACTATCGGGTGACCTACCTGTACGCCGACGGCCGGCCGCCAAAGCGCGTCGAGGGCACCGAGGCGAGCCCGGTGCTGGTGCTCGACCCGGAAGCCTGACGGCCGTCTGTCAACCTTCGTGACGGTCGCGGCACCGATTCGCCGTTCTGGGTGATGGGGCCAGGCGCTTCAGGTGGTCGATGGTCTATTGCGAAAGTGGCTCAACGGATAGGTGTCGTGGGTGAGATGCTTCACGATGGCTCCTGATCTCGAATTCGTCTCGAGTTCAGGCCTGCCACAGGCCGCCTACCCCGTCTGGACCACCAGCAAGGAGCCGGAGCCGCGATCGGCCTTGACCGGTTCTTCACCGGCGGCGGTGAAGCGGCTCACCTCGTAGCGGTAGGCGAGACCGTTCTCGGCGGCCTCGGCCGGCAGGACCAGGCGTCCTTCGGTCTCGCCGGCGCGCAGGAAGGTGCTGAGCTTTTCGCCGTCGCGGCCGTCGGCGGCCGTTGGCCAAAGGTCGATGCGAAGGCCGAGGGCGTCTCCCGCCGCTCCCACCCAGACAATACGGACCTCCGATGGCGCTGCGGTGCGTCCGACCAGCAGCACCGTGTGGTCGCTGTCGAGCCAGTCCGACTGCTCGACGCTGCCGTCCTTGCCGATCACCGTCTGGCGCCAGGAGTAGGTCCGCCGTCGCGGGTCGAGCAGCGCCCAGCGCTCGGCCTTCGGTTGGTCCGAGCCGGCCGGGAAAGGAATGGTGCGGTCGACGGCGAGGTCGCCGTCGCGGTAGCGCAGCTCGACCACCAGCTGCGACACCCGATCCCAGTCGGCCACCGGGTGGAGGTTGACGACCAGATCGTCGTGGAACGGATCGCGGGCTTCGTAGGTGCCGCCAGCGATCGCTTCTTCGTCGCCGGGGTGGATTTCCCCGCGGCGATCCTCCCAGTCGCTGCGCACGAACAGTTGCGGCAGGCTCCGATCAGGGGGTGTCAGCCGGTGGCGCCAGATGGTGCCGACCTGCTGCTGGTCGAGGGTCAGGGAGGTCTGCTCGATCTCGTCGCCGGTGTCACCGTCTTCGAGGCGGAGGTGGAGGTGGAAGCGGGTCACTTCCTCGGTGGGGTCGCGGCGGATGCGCAGCACGCGGTAACGGAAGTGCTCGAAGGGATCGACCACCAGTACGCGATCGCGGCTGTGGAACGGGCCCGCCTCGATCGGGCTCGGTCCGCTGCCCAGGCCGCCGACGGTGCCGTCGTCGTAGAGATCGTCGAAGTGGTACTCGACGTGCCAGGAGTACTCATCCTGGCGCGGATCGGTCAGCGCGACCTCGAAGAAATGGTCTCGAGCCGGAGTGGCTTCGGCCTCGGCTGCCTCGCCGGCGTCTTCGCTCGGGCGTTCGGGCCGGGCGAACTCGAAGGACTTGCGGTGGTCGCCATGCTCGAGATGGACCACCGCCGACCGCAGGTCCGGCAGGCTTTCGAAGTCGATCGTCGACGACACCTTCACGGAGAGGGCGGAATAGAACGGGTCGTCGAGATCGAGCTCCTCGACCCGCACCTCGGCCTGCTCGTCGTCGACCATGGTGGAGAGCAGGCCGACCGCCGTGTAGGGCAGCTCGACGGCGGTGCGCCCGGCGAAGATCATCTCGTGATGCTTGGCCTCGCGCACCGCCTCGTAGCGCGCCTTGAGGGTGAAGAAGGCCGAGGTCGAGGTGATCTCGCCCTCGCCTCCCAACAAACCACCCAGCATGCCGCCGAGGGCTCCCATGCCGCGCTCCTGCTTCGGCGGAATGCCGGAGCGGAAGAAGTCGCCCAGGATGCGGGCCTTGACCAAATTCATCACCTGCTCCTGCTGGCGGCGGGCGTCCTCGCCGTCGGTGAAGGAGGTGATCTCGATCTGGATGACGTCGTTCTCGACCAGCCAGGCGAGGTCGACGTCGAGGCGCACGGAGACGTAGTAGGTGAAGCCGACGGAGGCCGCGAAGCGGTCGTAGATGCGCTCGTAGTCCATCTTGACGTGGGCGTTGAGGGACGGGCTGAGGGCCAGGAAGCGGAGGTCGTAGACCACGCCGACGGGGAGCTCGCCGCCGTTCGCCGCCTGCTCGAAGAGGCTCGCCCCTTCGGCCGACAGGGCGACCGCGAAGGCGGCGCGATGGGGCGGTGTGAGGGCCGCCGGATGGCGGTCGACGAGATCTTCGACCAGGCCGTCCTCCTCGGCGTGGGCGATCAGGGTGGCGACCGTTCCGGAGCGAAAGACCACCGGCGACAGGCGGGCGTCGGGGCGCCCGCTCTGGGAGGCCACTTCGCGCTGGACCCGGACCAGGCGGTCGCTGGGCAGCTCGACCTCGAACAGTGCCAGGCCCCCGCCGCGGGCCCGGGTTCGGTCGAGCTCGGGATTGTCCGTCAGGTCGCGGCGGTACTTGTAGAGGGTGAAACGCGGCACGGCGTCGTCGCCCTCTCCCTGGAGCACCAGGCGGGGCCTGCCGGGCAGGACGTGAAAGAGGTCGGGGTCTGCCTCGTCGCGAAAGACGACCAGATCATCGATGGAGTAGAAGGGCGGCTCGAGGGTGAGCATGGCGACTCCTTGGACGGGCTTCAGGCCAGCGGTTGGATGGCCAGCAGGTCGGCGGTCTTCACCGGCTCTCGCCGTTCGATGCGGCCATCGCCGTGGATCAGGGTCAATTGGTAGCTGTAGGTCTGACGGTCCGGGTGGGCCACCGGATAGGTCCAGCGCAGCGCCTGCCGGGTGTCTTCGACCAGGAACTCGTCTTCCGCCGCCAGGCCTGCGTCCAGGTCCTCGAAGGCGAAGCGGACCTTGAGGGCGAGGAGACCGAGGTCGGCGGCCGACGGGCCGACGAACATCAGCTCGACCTGTCGCGCCTGGCCGCCCTCGCCGACCACCAGCTTGCCCGGCGGCCCCGGTTGCCAGCTGCCCTCGCGCAGCTCACTGCGGGTGGTGTGAACGGTGATGCGGTACTCGTAGTCCCGCTCCTCGCCGTCCGCCGGTTGCCAGGCCCAGTGAGCCGAAGGCTCTTCGGCGGTGAGCAGGAAAGCGGTGACCTCCTGCGGGCGAGCCGTCGGCCGCAGCTCGACCACCAGGCGCCGGACGGCGGTGCCGAAGCGGGCTGCCGCCAGAACCAGGAGGTCGACGACGTCGGGCCGCGGGTCGGCGACCACCAAGGTCACCATCTCGCCGTCGGCGTCGATGCGCTGCCAGTCGTCGAGGATCTCGCCGCCGTCGGCCTCGAGATAGCGCACCCGTCGCTCGATTCGCCAGCGGGCACCGGGGGCGGCGCGCACCTGGAATCTCTCTTCGAGATTCTCGGCGGTGAGCTCGAAGGAGCGCTCTTCACTCCACTCGGCCAGCGGGTCGCTGAGGCGCAGGTCGAGGAGGATCCGCGGGTACTTGTCGAAGGGTACGCCCTGGGAGAGGCAGCGCACCGTGCGGGTTTCCCAGAGTTGCCGCGGGTCGAGCCGCAGGACGCGATGGTCGATGCGCTCTGTAGGAGCCTCGAGGACTCCCTGGAGACCGCTGGCGGCGGGTGACAAGTGGGCCTCCCAGGAGACTTCGATCTCCGTTCCGAGGTCCGGCTCGTGCCAGAAGACGACCTCTTGCCGTGGGACGGCGGCATCGAGCATCAGGCGCTCGCTGCGCTCGCCGTAGGACAGGTGGACCTCGAGGTGGTCTATGCCCTCGGCTGCGAGGTCGACGGTGGGGGCGACATCGAAGCGCATCTCGCGCGACGCCGCCGGCTCGATCCGGACCACGAAGTCGTCCACCGACAGTCCCCCGTCCGCGGGCAGAATCGCCTGCAGAGTGCCCTGCGGCGCCAGCGTCATGAGCTCCGCCTGGGCGGCCTGTAGGCGGTAGCGGAAGGTCTTCAGCTCGCGGCGATCGAGGCTCCGCAGGCTGTGGTTGATGGTGAAGAAGCCGGCGAGGTCCTTGATCGTGCGGCCGATGGTGGCGAGGCCGCTTTCCTCGGCGGCGGGGTCCATCGGTGGCGACAGGCCCAGACTGGGCTTGAACAGCTTGTCGGTGACGTAGCGCTGCGCCTGGGCGAGGGCCCGGTCGTAGACCTCGGATCTTTCGCCGAGGGGCACCAGCTCATCGATGTGGATCTCGATCGACTCGCGCTGGACCAGGTCTTCCATGGTCGGGCCGACGTCGATCGCCGCCAGCAGCTTGCCGCCGTGCACCCGGGCTTCGAAGAAGTCGTAGATCTGGCGCCAGTGGGCAACGATTTCGGCGCGCAGGGCGGGCCGCAGGCCGAGCACCTGGAGGTTGTAGACCACCCCCACCGGCAGGCCGCCACCGGCCAGGGCCCCTTCGACCAGGGCGACGCCCTCGGCCGACAGGACGGCCTGGAAGGTGGCGGCGTTGGCACCGTAGAGCCCGGGCGTCGCGGCGCCCAGGATGCGCTCGACGAGGCCGAAGCCGACCCCGTCTTCGGTCTCCTCTGCGCCGCCAGCCTGCGAGTCGTCCCGCGAGCTGCGGTCGATCAGGATCAGCTCGCAGGAGCCGCTGTTGGCCATCACCGGTGAGAGCACCGCCCGCATCCCCGGCTCGAGGTGGCGCGAGGCCCGCCGCCGGAGGCGCTCGAGGCGCTCATCGTCGACCGCCAGATCGACGGTCAGGGAAAGCAGGCCGGCGCCGAGCTCATCGTGCAGGCTGGGGTCGAGGCGGTACTCGAGGAGCGACAGCTCGGGCTTGCCATCGCTATCGAAGCGCAGGCCCGGACCGCCCGGCAGATAGTGGAAGCGCGCCGGGTCGGCATGATCCGGGAATAGGGTGACGCCCTCGGCGAAGAGGGCCGGTTTGCCGAGATCGATCATCGTCGTCGCTCCCGCTCAGCCGGCGAGGGATCGGGCCTGGAGAGCCAAGATGGCGCTCTCGTGCTTCTGCCAGCCGGACTCCTGCGGCCCGTTGGCGGTGAACACGGTGGTGCGGTATTCGAAGCTCTGCGGCCGGTCGGCACGCAGCAGCAGGCGCTTCTGCACCTGACCTTCGGCTCCCGGCAGGAAGAGATGCTCCTCGACCTTCTCGCGCTCGCCGTCGAGGGGCTCGGCTTTGAGGTCGACCTGCACCGCGTCGAGCCCCTCCGCCGCCAGATCCCCGAGGAGCACCATGCGCACATCGAGATAGATCCCGCCCTCGGTGATGGTGATCGACTCCTGATCGGTTTCCTTGGGCTCGTGGTTCTCGGAGCGGCCGTTGGTCTTGATCAAGGTCACCGCGTAGGTGAACTTGCGCCGGCGCGGATCCATCACCGGCACGGTCACCGTCTGGGGCACGAAGTCCGGCCCCTCGAGACTGATGCTCTTGCGCACCTCGTGGTCGTTGCCGCGGTCTTCGTAGACCAGCTCGACGTGGATACGCCGGACGTTGGCGGGGTCGACCTCGGGGCGCAGTGCCACCTCGAGGCGGTGATCGAAGGGATCGCGAATGAACAGCTGGGGCGTGTCTTCGGTGTAGGCCTCGCCCTCGATCTCGCTGTGATCCTTGAGGTACCAGATGTGCTGCACCTGGTAGTCCCGCAAGCTGGCATCGCTGAGCCGCACCACCCAGTCTTCGGGCGCGCTGTCCTTCTGAGTGAAGAAGGTGCGATCGGTGTGGAAGGCGCTGGCCTCGTCGTTGTAGGACAGGCGAGTCTCGACGCGATCGACGACGTCCCAGTCGACCGGGCCCGGCTCGACCCGCACCCGCAGCATCGCCACGTCCTCCGGCGGATGGATGACCAGCGCTCGGCTGGTGGCCTCTCGCCAGTCGGTCTTGTAGCTGTGATTCTGGGCGGCGATGCGGTCCGATTGGCCGAACTTGTAGTTGGTGCGGTAGCGGTAGGCGAAGTCGCCTTCATCGAGGAAGGCGGTGAAGGCCTTGTGAGCTTCTGCCTCGGAAGGCCCGAACTGGGGCGTTGCCACCACCTCCGGGCGCTCTTCCGTGCCGCCGTACTGCATCTCCACCACCAGCGTCTTCAGATCGAGCGCTTCATAGTCGGCGGTGGTCGAGACGTCGACTTCCAGGACCTTGAAGAAGCGGTCGTCGAGGTTGATGGTCTGGATGTGGTCGTCCTTATTGGTGTCCTTGATGAACGCCGAGAAGAAGCCATTCGGGGAGTGGGTGCGGGTCTCCGGAGCGACCACCGAGAAGTCGAAGTCCGCGGTCTTGAGCTCTTCCTGACGCTTGTACTTGAGCTGGAAGCCGATCTCGAAGCTGGTGCCGTCGCCGGAACGACCGGCGCTGGTGTCCGAGGTGGTGGCCATCAGGCTGCGCGCGGTGCTGGCGGCGGAAGCCGCCGCAGAGGCCGCCGAAGAGCTGCGCGAGGCCCCGGTCATGGCCGGCTGGAAGAACTCCTTGAGCACCACTTCCTGGAGCAGGGCGAGGGCGCGGGCCTCCATCTGATCGACCGTCGCTCCCTCCTGCTGGCGCACGATCTCGATCTGGATCGAGCCGCTCTGCTTGGCCTTTTCGAGCATGAAGCCGAGGTCGGCACTGATCGCGACGTTCATGTTGCCGGCGCCTCCGCCTCCGCCCGCGGCGTTGCGGCGCAGGGGGGCCGGCTCGTCGGCGCGCACCGTGCGGCCGCCAGAGGGGCGGTCGTCGGTCGGCTCCTCTTCTTCCGGCTCTTCGGGCTCTTCGGGGGCCGGATCTTCTTCCTCCGGCTCCGGCGTCGGCTCTTCCTCTTCTGGTGTCGGTTCTTCCTCTTCCGGCTGCGGGGTGGGTTCCTCTTCCGGTGCTGGCTCTTCATCCTCCGGCGTCGGCTCTTCTTCTTCCGGTGCCGGCTCGCCATCGGCCGGCGCGGGGTCGGCGGGGGAGTCCTCTGGCGTCGGAGCGTCTGCTTCTTCCTCCGGCGTCGGTGCCGGATCTTCTTCCTCCGGCTCCGGTGTCGGCTCTTCCGGCTCCTCCGGCGTCGGCGTGGGCTCTTCCGGAGCCGGATCCGCCGCGCCACCGCCGGACGGGCGCCCGCCGCCGCTTGGCCGGCCCCCGCCTCCACCACCGCCGCCGCCGCCGCCGCCGAGGCCCCCCATATTGACGCCGACGTGGAGGTCCGCCTTGAGCTGGGTGTAGAGGCGTCGGAAGTCGACATGGGCCTTGACCGCCAGGGCCGGTCGCAGGCCATTGAAGTCCATCTCGTACATCACCCCGATGGGGGATTGGTCGGCGGCATAGGCCTCTTCTAGCAGGGTGGCGGCGTCCGGCGTCAGGGAGAGGGAGAAGATGGCCCGTTGGTCCTGCATCAGTGAGGGCGTGGCGGTGCCGAGGATGCCGCGCACGAAGCGGCTCTGCTCCGGCGAGGCGGCATCTTCCTCACCTTCGACGGCGGACTGCCGGTCGAGGGCCAGCACGTGCACCTTGCCGCGGGTATAGAGCACCGGCACCAGGGAAGCCGGGCCCGAGCCCGGCGGCAGGGTGGCTTCGAGCTGGCGTCGAATCGAGTTCTTGACATCTTCCGAGATGGCGCAGTCGACGCCGAACATCAGGAAGCCGCCGCCGAGCTGCTCGCGGGTGCGGGGTGCGACGCTGCTCGAGTCGAGGGCGTGGCGGTACTTGAGCAGCGTCAGGTCCGGCCTGCCTTGTGCGTTCTTGCTGAGCTTCGGCGGGCCGCACAGGTAGTGAAACGTGGTCGGGCTGGCGTGATCGCGAAAGATCACGACGCCGTCGATCTCGAAGAATGGCGATTCGAAAGTCAGCATGGGGTCATCCTCGGTTTTCTTGCGGCGGCTTCAGGACGAGCACTTCGTCCCGCGCCGTGATCCAGGGGGAGATGAGCCGTTCGCCGGTCGGGGGAACGAGCGTCAAGCGATAGCTGTAGTCGGGATCGGAAGCCCGGAAGCTCCACGTCGGCCGGTCTTCCGGCTGACGCAGCACCAGGGTCTTGCGGTCGGCGGTGGCGGGCGCTTCGTCGCTGCTGACGATGCCGCGCTCGAGGGTCAGGAGAGCCAGGCGCCAGGCGCTGCCGAGGGCGAGCAGTCGGGCGAGAACCCTCACCTCCCGGCGCCAGGCGTCGCGCACCACGAAGAGGCGCCGGTCCGACTCGATGGTTGGCATCGTCTCGACCCGCCCGTCGGCGAGCACCAGGCTCTGGCGGACGCGGTAGCGGAAAGGCGTGTCGAGGGTGGCCGCGCTCGGTCGCCAGACCTTGCCCTCGCCGGGTTCTCGGAAGGCGAGCTGATGGGGCGTGCCGGATTCGTCGCTCACCGGCTCGAGGTCGACCAGGATCTGCTCGAGGTCGGTGAAGTCGCCGGCGGCCAAGAGCTCGATTTCGGTGCGCCGGGAGAGCTCCGCCGGCGCGTCGAGCAGCAGGCGGCCCTGGGGAGCCGCTCGCCATTCGCCCTCGATCCGCCGGCCGTCGCGACCCAGCCAGGCCGCCTTCCATCGCAGGCCGCCGTCGTCGTCGAGAGCGGCACCGAGGACCGGGCGCCAACGGCCGGTCGGTCGGCCCTCGTCGAGAACCAGCCGATGGCTGGCCAGGGGGGGATTGCCGTAGGCGAGATCGACCACCGCGCCGCTCACGCGGTCGAAGGGCACGTCGCGTAGCTCGGCGTCGACGGCGACGACACCGCAGGCGTCGAGATCGAGCACCACGATCGTGGTGTCGAGGGGGCCCTCGCTGAAGTGCAGCGGTGGCGCCCCGCCCTCGAAGTGAACCTCGACCTGATAGGAAATGCTGCGGCGGTCGGGGGCGGCGAGGTCGGTGCGGAAGTGGCCGGACGTCCGGCCCGCTTGCAGTACCAGCTCGGACTGGCGATGAATGCGCTCACCGCCGGGGGCGGTGTGGTCGTAGGTCAGGGTGACCTTGACCTTGTCGATCGCTTCCTGACTGAAGTCGACGGTGGTGAGAACCTGCACCTCGAGGAGGTCGAAGAAGCCGCCCTCGGCCTCGACCCGGCGGATGGTCTGGGCGAAGGCTGCAGGGGCGAAACGCGGATCGTCGAAACGCAGCGGGGCCTGGAGCGCGATCGGCTGAAAGACCGGGTAGGACTGCGTCAGGGTGAAGTTGAGGCGTGCTGCGGCATGGCCGTCGAGGTCGCCGTCGGAGGTGGTGAAGGAAGCGGCCAGGGCCTGGTCGAGGACCTCCGTAGCGAGAGCTTCGAGGGCGCTGCGGTGCGCGCCGTCGAGGGGCTCGGTGGTGACGATCTCGGTGCCGGCGAGATGCCGTTCGGTCAGGCTTTGGCGCAGCTCTGGAAGGACCAGCGGGCCAGCTCGACGAGCTTCGGCGATGACTCCCTGGGCGCGCTCGGAGTCGCACCACACGCGCAGCTCGACGCCGTCGAGGCGGTGGGCGAAGGCGAGGTCGTAGCGCAGCTCGAAGAGGTTTGTTCCGCTGTCGATGGCCTCGGCGAGGAGAGCGGCGCCGTCGGCGTTGAGCTCCACCAGGAAGCTCGCCGACTGATGGCCGGAGAGGCGGGCCGGACCGCTGCCGGCCAGGTGACGGATGAGCTCGCCGTCGGCGGTCGTTGCTCGTTCGCCGGCAAAGGAGAGCTCGACGCGGCCCTCCTGGAAGGGCACCGGCAGAATCTCGATCTCGCCCCCGAGGGGCTCACCGAGGTCGGCGAAGCGGTGCGCCACCGCCTCCACCAGCTCATCCTTCTCAGTCTCTGAGAGCGCGAGGTCGGCGGTCAGCACGACCAAGCCGCCGGCCTCCGGCTGCGGTCCCTCGGCGCCCGGCTGCCGGCGATACCAGAGGAAATCGAAGGCCGGCTCGACGCTGCCGTCCGGTCGTCGCCGGGAGGCGATACGCGGTTCGTCGCGCAGGGCGTAGAAGCGCGAGGTGAGCCTCCACTTGTCGCCCTGCCGCTGGCGGTCACGCCACAGGCTGAACTCGCCGATCCGGAAGCTGCCGGCCAGAGTCAGCATCTGGTGACCCCCTGCCGGTGTGCTGGAAAGAGAACCCGACTCATCGTCGTTCCCACCTCTCGCGGTGGCAGGAACGAGGAAATTCTCGCTTCTTGCCGACCCGTCGTAACGACCGGCGAGGGAGATCTCCTAATGGTTACAACGAGGAGGCCGAAGAAAGATGATCACACTGAATGGACAACGCGAAATCGCCGGCTGCCAGGTCTACCGCGACGATGTCGATCCCCTGGCTATTTACGTCATGCCCCAGGCCCCGACGCTGGCCATGGACGAGAACGGAAGACCCTCGATCTCGATGGCAATGTATCGCCGCGACGTCTCTGGTCTGACCGAGGAGGAGCGCAAGACCCGCCTCGGCGGCGGCATCCTGTCGCTCTCCGTGGAGCTGCGACCGAGCGACGATCAGGAGAAGGAAATTCGCCGGGCGGTCGCCTCGGATGCGCGGGTGCAGAACTTCATCGCTGCTTTCCGGCCCCAGTTTGCCGGCGATCGCAGAAAGATCGAGCAGGCCCTCAAGATCGGCATCGTGCCGATCAAGGACGGCACCGTCAGCCTGGCGATCCTGGGCGAGACCTCCGATTCCGAGGGCAACCTGAACGCCGGTAGCGAGTTCGTCAGCAGCCTGGTCGGCGTCGGCCGGGTCAGCATGGTGGGGCGCCAGCGGGCGTCCTTCATGGCCAAGCTGTCGCTCGATGGTGCGGTGCTGCTGTGGGAAATGATGGAGCGCGATCTGGCGGCGCTGCGGGTGGGCTACGACCTGACCTTCGACCATCGCCTCGACGCCATGCGCATGACCGTCTACTGCAACGCCAAGAAGTCCTATGAAGCGACCCAGGAGCAGTGGCAGACGATCAGCGACGATGCCTCCTGGCGGAGTGTCTACTCGGGAGGAAGCGAGACCCATACGGCGAGCCATGACGAAAGCTGGGATGCCGGGGATCGGCTGTTCGCCGTTTCCGAGGCGAGTCAGGCCTCATGGGTCCGGATCACCCCCGAAGCGGGCTCCGATGTGGTGTCGCCGGAGGTCACCGAGGAGCTGATCCGCTCCGGCAACGAGATGATTCGCGACTTTCTCGCCGCCACCTTCCTGCAGTGGAACCCCGGCTCCGACGTCCAGCTCGACGAGCAGCCGACCTTCGAGACGGAGCTTCCCGAAGCCCACGGCAAGGAGTACGGCCATCACGGCATCAAGTACTACAACCTGAAGACCTGGGACGAGTCGATGGAGGCCACGCTGCATCACAACTTCACCAGCAAGGCGGTGGTGCAGGGGCGGTTGGGGCCGAACGCCAACATGACCGGCGTGCTCGCCGGCCACGACCCGGACGACTTCCGAGTCCAGATCGACCTCGACCACGACTGGTACAAGTACCTCGATGTGCAGGTGCTCTGCACCTCCGATTTCTCAGAGGACCCGGTGGACCTGGTCAAGGCCCACCTCGAGTATGACGAGCGGGGGTCCCAGGGGCGGGTCCACGAGGTCAAGGATTTCGCCTTCCGCAAGGACTCGCCGCCGCAGAGCTTTCTCGCCTTCCTCGCCGATCCCGCTCGCAAGACCTACGAGTACGAGTACGAGGTCTTCTATCGCGGTACCGACGAGACCTACACCGTCTCGGGCAGGACCGACGAGACCATCCTGGTGCTCGATACGGACCGCATGGGAATCCTGCGGGTCGAGGTGGTCCTCGGGCTGGTCGATTGGAACCAGATGCAATCGGTCTTCGTCGAGATGTGGTTCGGCGGCGGCAGCGGTCGCAAGGAGACCGAGTTCACCCTCGACCAGCAGAACCAGAGCTTCCTGTGGAACCAGGTGATCGCCAAGAAGATCGAGGAGCCGTTCCACTACAAGGTCACCTTCGTCGACCAGTCGGGTCAGAAGATCGAGCTCGAGCCGGAGAGCTCCCGATCCGGTCGGGTGATCATCAACCAGCCGGTTCAGGAGAGCCTCGAGGTCGCCATCGTGCCGGCGGGCTCCTTCGGCGAGGGCGGCATGCTCTCGAAGGTGGTGGTGGCGATGCGCTACCGCGATGGCGACTATCTGGTCGACGACATCTTCACCCTGTCGAACGATGCCGATTCGAAGATCTGGACGGTGCCCCTGCTCGACGGCGACAAGCGCGAGTACGAGTACCAGACCACCGTCTTCTATTCCGACGGCGTCACCCGTGAAGACGACTGGCAGACGTCGGACAAGTCGGTGCTGGCCCTGGGCGATCCCTTCGGCTATCGGGTGCAGATCTCGCCCTATTTGCTGAAGGATCGAGACTTCGCCTTCGGCACCCTGCATCTCGGGTTCGTCGACGGCGACATCCGAGTCGAGAAGACTCTCGAGATCACCGATTTCACCCAGCCACTGTTTTGGCGCTTTCGTCTCGCCGCGCCGGAGCGCCACACCTACACGTACCAGCTCACCCTGTTCACCACCACCGGCGAAGAGAAGGTCCTGGATCCCGCCACGGCGGATAAAGAGGTCCTGGTCCTGCGTCCGCCGGCCGCTTGACGGGAGAATCGACGATGAACCTTGAATCCCAACCTTCTGCGTCGTCGCCGACGTCGCCCATCGAGTTGGCCCGCCAGATGGTGGACCAGGTCTGGAATCGTGGCGAAGAAGCCTCCTCGCTGATGCCCCATTCTTTTCACTGGGCCGAGGATTCCTTGGTTGGTCCGACCCGCGTTTCGGGCATGGGGGGGCGCTCGATGCTGCAAGAGGCGAGGGCCAACCGTCGTGCCTTTGAGGATTTCGAGATCAAGGTGACCGACGCCTTCGAAGACGACGCCGGTCGTGCTCTCCTGCTGTGGGTCGCCCGTGGCACTCACGATCAGGAGGCGCAACTCGGCAACAACCGTCTGGCCGATGGCGCAACGCTTCAGCCCAGCGGTCGCTCCTTCAGCGCCACCGGCTGGTTTCTGGTCCAAACCCGCGATGGCCTGATCACCGGCGTCAGCCCATCGTGGAACCCGATGACGCTGCTGCAGCAACTCGCCGTCGCGGAGCTCGATGTGCCGGTGGAGGAGTTTCTGGGCTGAGGTCTCGCCGCGCCCCGGAGACCGAGGGCGCGGCTCACTTCGGCGAATTTACGTCGACAGAAAGAGATGGTTGCCACCATGTTGAAGTCGGTGGCGCCTCATCACGGCGCCGGAGACTCGGCGAAGATCGCCTTGGGGCAAATCGGGGGGCCCGCCTTACAGAGCTCCTCGACGCATTTCTCCGGATCGCAGTCGATCCTGGACCAATGGTCTTCATTGACGATTGCCGAGGCGAGCAGCGGGTTTTCTCCCCAAAGGGGCTCGCGCTCGCTCACGAGAATCTTGAAACGGCCACAGTCGTAGGAAAAAGGCGATTCACAAGTCGGCACCGGATTCTGCCAGCGGGGAATCGGGAACGAGGGAATCGGGCGACGCTCGAGCGGTAGAACCCGTTGGGCGATCTCGTGATGTGCGAGGAAGTGAACATCTCTGAACCGGTTCTTGGCATCGGTGGGTCCCGGAATATTGGTCCACAGCAGCTCGAGATCTCCACGAGGCGTGAAAGTTATCTCGTGATCGGTTTGGTCTCCTGCCAGGTTGGAGATGGGAATGGTGGTCTTTCCTCGAGTCATGCTCAGATCTGCTTCGACCATCAGGCCGGAGGCGAGGACGCCGAGAGTTTTATCGGCCACAAGTTCTCCGTATTTGGTCGAAAACCAAGACTGAGACCAGTGGGTTCCGGCCACTCTCGCATCGCCGATCGCATCGCAGGCTCGAGCAGAACGCAGTCTGATTCTCGCCCGTCCGTTGAGCTTGGCCGAGGCGTCGCTCAAGTGGGAGCTTGCGGGCTCCTGGTCGATCGCTACCAGGTAGTCCTCGCCGAGAGTCTGCATTGTCGTCAACGACTCGATCGTCAAGTGGCGGTCGTTCATTTCCAGAAAGCAGACAGTCCGGTCGTCCGAAGCCGGCAGCTTGCTTTCCGCGGCACCCACCGAGCTGCAGTCGTCTTCGACGTCTTCCGCCAGAAAGACGAGATAGGCCTTGTGCTCCGGAAGCTCGTTGTCCGAGTCCTTGAGGTCCTCAACCTCGGCCTTCGGTAGCAACACGGTCATGTCGTAGTCGCCGTGGGGTGCCACCGCCGCCAGTCCGCCGATCAAGAGCTTGACCATGACTGTACTCATCTGAACCTCCCATCGAAATTCTCGAGAAGGGCGACGCTCCGCCGCGCCGTCCTGGAATTGCCCGTTGCCCAAGCGATTTGTTGCTGCAGGTCCGAGAATCTTAACTTCCAAGCTTATTTGTTTGTTTGAGTTATAGTTTATTGGTACATCTCGGGAGCGGCAGCCTTTCAACTTCGCGAGTAGCCCGCGGCGGAGGAACCCATGCGAGGACCAGTCCGTCTTGGCCCGGCCGTTGTTCTGGCCACGTTGCTGTTGGGCGGTGGTGCAGTCTCTCCCCTGGGAGGCCAGGAGGCGGCCGAGCCCCTCAAAGAAGAGCCGGGCGAGCCGAATTCGGAGCCGAAGCCTCGGTTCGAGGCCAAGGTCGACGTCACGGCGACCGGGCGAGAAGAGGATCCTCTGCAGGTTCCGATCGCCGTTTCCGCCCTCCCGGGTACCGATCTCGAAATCTTCGGCATCGGGGACTCGACGCAGCTCATCGGCAGTATTCCGGGACTGTCGTTCTCGGCCAACGCCCTCTCGCCGGGTCGAGATCTGACCTTTCTGGTGCTGCGCGGCGTCGGTGCCGACGCCCAGATCGAGCCGTCGACGGCGACCTTCGTCGACAACGTCTACCTTCCCAGCCTGGCCTTCGACATGGACTTCCTGGAGGTCGAGCGGGTCGAGGTGCTGCGCGGCCCGCAGGGTGCCCTCTTCGGCAGGAACGCCCAGGCCGGTGCGATCCATCTGGTGACCAAGGAGCCGAGTCGGCAGTTGCGGGGCAAGGTGCGACTCGGAGTCGACGAGTTCGAGTCGGCGCGCATCCTGGCGACGGTCGGCGGGCCGGTGGCCTCGCGGGCTTCCGCCAACTTCACGGGCCAGTTCCACGACACCGATGGATTCATCGAGAACACCACCTTCGACGAACCCGCCGACGCTCGCTCCGAGTGGGCGCTGCGTGGCAGTCTGAGCTTTTCTCTCGGCGAAGACTGGAGGGCGATCCTGCGCGCCGACGGGCTGGAGGACCGCGGCGACGGCTACGCTCCCGGAGTTGTCGATGGCTGCCGCTGCTACGAGGTTTCGAGCGAGTTTCGGGAGTCCTTCGAAGCCAAGTCCCGTGGCGGTTCCTTCCATCTCTTCAGGGACTTCGGGGGGACCGAGCTGTCGGCGATCACCGGCTTGCGACGGTTGTCCAATTCCCAGCCCTTCGACTTCGACGGCACCAACGAGTACATCGGCAATGTCCACGACCTCTACACCGACCAGGAGCTGCTGTCGCAAGAGCTTCGGCTGAGATCATCGGAGACCGGTGGTGAGCGCTGGTCCTGGCTCGCCGGTGTCTACGTCTTCGACGAAACCCTCTTCACCCTGCGGCGTTACTCCCTGCCGGAGCTCGACACGGTCTTCGCCGGCATCGCTGTCCGCCAGGCGGTCACCACCGATCGCCAGGGCTTGGCGTTGTTCGGCCGAGCCGAGATATCCCTCGGAGACCGCTATGAGCTGGCCCTTGGAGCGCGCTACTCGCGCCAGGAGGTCGACAACCTCTCCGATGTCGATGGCAGGATTCCCCTGATCGGCTTCGTCCTCGATTTCACCTCGCCGGCCGCCGCGACCTTCGAGGACTTTTCGCCCTCGGTATCCTTTCTGATGCGCTGGAGCGATCGGCTGATGACCTATGCCACGGTCTCCCAGGGGTTCAAGCCCGGAGGCTTCGACATCGCGCCGGGAGCCCAGCTCAACGTGCGGCCTGTCGACTCGGAGACCTCGACCAACTTCGAGCTCGGTCTCAAGGCGGAGTCGGCAGACCGTCGTCTCTCCGGTAGCGGCGCCCTCTATCGCGTCGACCTCGACGATCAACAGCTGCAGTCGGTGGTCGTAATCGATGGTGTGCCGTTCTCGGCCCTGGTCAACGCCGGCAAGAGCCACACCCAGGGCCTCGAGCTCGAGCTGGCGTGGGATCCCGTCGCGCAGCTCGGGGTCGAGCTCAACGTCGGCTATGTCGAGACCGAGTTCGATGAGTACGTCGATGCTTCGGGCTTCGATCGCGCCGGCGAGCCTTTCGCCTACACCCCCGAGCTCTCGGGATCGTTGATGGTGGACTTCGCCTCTGCCCTCGGCCCTTCGAACCGGACGCTCCGCGGCTATGGCCGGTTGCGCTACGTGGACGACTACTTCATCGGCCTCGATATTCCCTTCGGTCCCCGGTTCGATCTCGACTCCTACGAGATCCTCGACGTCGGCTTGGCCCTCGATACGGAGCGCTGGGGAATCACCCTCTTCGCCGACAATCTGCTGGACGACTACGTTCCGATTCGCACCTGGAATGCCTTTTTCTTCGCCGGAGACCTGGAGCACCGAACCACCGTTCTGCCGCCGCGCCGGGTCGGGCTGACCTTCGATTTTCGTTTCTGAGCTCCCCCGAGTTTCGTCTCGAGGGAGCTGAAGGCCTACTGCGGGTCGATCGTCGCCCGCCAGGGGAAGGCGGGCAGCTCGACCGCATCCGGGAGGTGCTCGAAGTCGCCGGTGGCGAGAAAACGATCCATCGCCGCCCGGAAGCCTTCGACCTCCTCGATCGCCTCCCGCAAGGCGCCGTGGGAGCCACCCTCGACGCGGATGAAGTGATGTCGGTCGAAGAAGGCCCGCAGCTCGTGGGCGTTCTCGATCGGCGTCCCGGTGTCCCAAGTGCCGTGGACCAGAACCGTCGGCACGGAGCTTTGGAAGGGACGGCGGAAGTCCTCGCCGAGATCGCCTTCGAAACCGGCGCAGAAGAAGTCCAGGCGCTGCCAGGTCGGGCCCAGGACCTCGATTGCCGGATCCCGCTCGATTCTCTCCCGCCGGTCAGGGCTGACTCCCGAGCCGCAGTTGTACTGCGAGAAGGCGGCATCGTGGCCCTCGCTCTTCATCAGGTTCCAGAGGTGGGTTTCCGTCGAGTAGGTGAGGTCGCCTTCGAGGATCTCGAGCAGAGTTAGCGGCCAGTAGGCGGTGCGGAAGCGAAACTGGGTAAAGCGTCGAGTCCCGGCCAGGATTTGGCGCAGATCGTCGCCATCGAGCTCGACAGTGACCGGTTCCTCTGTCACCGGATGCTCGATGGTGACAGCGATGGGCTGGTGGTCGGCCTTGGCGATGAGGCGCTGAAAGGCCGCCAGCAGGCCGCCCGGCGGTATCCGCGACGCCAGCGCCGGGGAAGCCTCGGCGGCCTCGGCAATGCGTTCGAGGGTGGCGAGCGCCTGGCTCGGAATGTCGTAGGTGTGGTCGGGGCCTTCGAGGCTGCCGAGGACCGCTCGCGCGACCTGCTCCGGAGATTGCCGCAGGACGGCCATGCCCCAATGGGATCCAAAGCTGTTGCCGCGGAGCTGGAACCGGTCGTAGCCCAGGAAGTGGACGATATCGGCGACGTCGGAGGCGGCCTCGGAGACATTGAAGCCCGCGAGATCCACGCCGCGGGAGCGCCAGTTCTGCCGACATTCCTCCAGCGATGCCCTGATCACGGCGCGTCGCAGCTCGGGATCCAGAGCCTCCTCGAGGGTCAGCGTGCGATGGGGAGAGCAGGGCGTCGCGGTCGAGCTCCCGAAGCCGCGCTGGCCGGGAACGACAACGTCGGCGATGTGGGTGAAGCGCTCGAGCCGGGCTTCGAAGTAGTCCGGTCTCTCCAGCCGGGGGCCCAAGCCCTCGAAGCCCGGACCGCCCTGCAGTAAGACGATCGGCGGCGTTTGCGGTGAGGCTTCGGGAGCTCGTCGAAAGCGAAAGAACTCGACCTCGATGGTAGAGCTCGCGGGGTCGTCGCGGCGCAGAGGCAGGGTGGCGATGCCGCGGTCGTAGGCGAGGCGGCCGCCCTTCTCGAGCGCCAGGCTCTCCTCGATCAGCTCGAAGGAGTGACTCTCGAGGCCAGCCGGCGCCTGGTCTTTCGAGGGTTGGATCGAGCAAGCGTTGAGGCTGCCCAGGAGAAGTCCGCAGGCAATCCAGAGGGCGGCCAGCCCGCGGGTTGATCGGGAGAACGGGCGACGGACGGGGCGGAGAGCCCCTCGTCCTGGGGCGGTGGCAAAGCCGATGAGCGCTGTCTTCATGGCGACAGTCTCGATGAAAAGAATCTTGATGTCAAGGTAAATTTTCGAAGCGACCGGCAGGACCGATGTGTCGGTCGTGAGCACTGTCCCCGAGATCTGCAGGTCCTGGGAGAACGGCGGCGCAGTGGGGGGTGTTCCCCTAGAGGGGAGCTAACGCATCAATCGCAGATACAGAACTGGCGCCAGCAGAAACCGCCGAAGGGCGCACAGATGGCCTCGCACTGGGCTTGGCTGCTACAGAGCTGGAAGATGAAGCCGTGCTCGTCGAAGAGCGGCGTCGCCGAAGTGAGCTGCGGCTCCATGAAGAACAGCGGCTCGGTGTCGCTCGCCGGCTCGGCGATGGCCATGATTTCCTGCGAAACTTCCGGAGTGGCTTGGGCAGCGGCCGTGGTCACGGCCTCTGGGACGTCGGTGTCGGCTTCATGGGCCGAGGCCGGCACGCCCAGGGAGATGACGAGGAGAAGGAAGAGAATTCCAGAGACTAGGATTTTCGGTTTCATCGAGAAACTCCTTTCGCGAGTATTGGTTCGAAACCTGATCCCCACTGCGCCGCAGTTTGTAGGTGCGATTGTCTCTGAAAAAGTTTATTGGATTTGCAAAGAGAAATTTTTTGAAATTTCGGCCGAATATTGTCCGAGGGCCTCGCCTGGGCGTCTGATCGAGCTGGCCAGGGGGCAGAGGCAGTCGGCATCCGGGGGAGCAGGAGGCTCCCCCGGGGAGGGCAATCAGTTGCCGGTGCCGTCGATCGGGTTGGCGCAGACGCCGATCATGCTGGCGCCGCCGACGACCACGGCGGGACCGCCCGGAGCGCGCGAGAAGCTGGCCTTGACGGAGGCCGGGCACGGCGGCCCGAAGGTCATCTTGTAGGTGACGTACTCCCAGCCACCGGCGACGCGGGTGTTGATGGCGATGATGTTGGCATTGTTGGGGGTGATGGTGACGGTCGGTCCCGGAGGGGCGGTGCCGCCGCCCTGGCGCTTCCACCGGTAGGTCAGCTGCACCAGCTTTTGCTTCTCATCCTCCGGGGGATTGGTGTCGGTGACGTTGAGGATGCCGATGACATCGGGGTCCTGCTGAGTGATGTCGATGTCGCTGCCGGTGGTCTCGCCTTCGAAGGTGGTGTCGGTGAGCAGAACGCCGTCTTCGACCAGGCGCGCCGGACCTTCGAGGTCGGCCCAGGAGCCTTCGTACCACCAGTAGTCGCCCTTGCGCGGAACCTCGATGGCGGGGGCCAGAGGATTGGCGCCGGCAAAGTCCCATAGCACCGTCACGGTGCGACCGTCGTCGACCATCCAGGCGTCTTCGAAGAGGTCCCACTCGCTGGCGCGGAGCTTCTGGATTTCGTTCGTGTAGTCGTCGGCGGTCTGCTTGCCACCGGCGACGGTGAAGGGCAGGGCGAGGACGGCGACCATGGCCGCCAACAGGAGGATTTTGCGCATGTCGGTCTCCTTGGGAGGGATTGCGGGGCGCCCGCGACCTGGTGGGCGCGGGCGGCTCTCTCTAAGGAGTCAAGCGAAAACGCGCTGCGGATCCGATGGTGCCTCGCCGCTTCCGGGGTAGGCTACGACCTTCATCCAAGTGGAGGTCGCTGCTGCCATGCACAACAAGCCCCTCACCGCCGACGAGCTGAAGATCCGCCACCTCGGCGAGCCCACCGTCGAGTCTCCCCTCGACCTGCCGGCGGCCAGCCTGGAAGCCACCGGCAGCTTCGTCGCGCCGGGGACCGGCATCCGGGTGAGTGTCGAGGTCGACGCCGCCGGCCAGGCTCTCGACCCCCTGGTCTTCGAGAAGGCCGGTCCGCGGAAGCGGCTGTTTTTCGACACGCGGCGGGTGCGGGCGGCGATCGTCACCTGTGGTGGCCTCTGCCCGGGCACCAACAACGTCATCCGGTCGGTCTTCTACGAGCTCTACCACCGCTACGGGGTGCGCAAGATCTACGGCATTCGCTACGGCTTCCAGGGCCTGAATCCTGAGGAGGGGCAGCCGCCGATCGCCATGACCTCGGACTTCGTGCGCCGCATCCAGCTCTTCGGTGGCACCGTGCTGGGCTCTTCCCGCGGCGCCCAAAGCTCTTCCGTGATGGCGGATTTTCTCGCCGAGCGCGACATCGACATGCTGTTCTGTGTCGGTGGCGACGGCACCCAGCGCGGTGCTCACGAGCTCTCTCGCGAGCTGGTGGCCCGCGGTCAGACCTGTGCCGTCGTCGGTATCCCCAAGACGATCGACAATGACATTCCCTTCGTCTGGCGTTCCTTCGGCTTCTTCACCGCCCTCGATCAGGCCCGGGAGGTGATTCAGGGGGCCCACGTCGAGGCCAACGGCGCGCCCAACGGCATCGGACTGGTCAAGGTCATGGGCCGCGACGCCGGCTTCATCGCCGCCGGGGCCACCCTGGCGAGCCAGGAAGTCAATTTCACTCTGGTGCCGGAGATCCCGTTCGACCTCGACGGGCCGAAGGGCTTTCTGGCCGCCCTCGAAGCTCGCATCCGGGCGCGCCGCCATGCGGTGGTGGTGGTCGCCGAAGGGGCGGGGCAGCATCTCTTCGAAAGCGCCGGCGAGGTCGAGCGCGACGCTTCCGGAAACCGTAAGCATCGAGACATCGGTCTGTTGTTGCGGGAGCGCATCCTGAAGCACTTCGCCGAGCGCGAGCTGCCGGTGGCGGTGAAGTACTTCGACCCCAGCTACGCGATCCGGAGCGTGCCGGCCAATACGGACGACTCCTTGCTCTGCGACGGCCTGGCGCGCAACGCGGTGCATGCGGCGATGGCCGGCAAGACGGATATGTTGGTCGGCTTCTGGCACGGCGTCTTCATCAATGTGCCGATTCCGGCGGTGGTGTCGCGCAAGAAGACCATGGCGCCGGACGGCGGCCTGTGGATGGGGGTCTTGGAGAATACCGGCCAGCCGGCGCGCTTCGGGGAGTGATCAGGTCCACCACTCGTCGGCGGAGGTCACGCACCAGACGAACCACTTGGCACAGCGCGGGCACTCCAGGCCCCGACCCCTGGGTGGTCCGTGCAGCTTGTTGACCTTTCGGCAGCTCGGGCAGCGATAGCACAGGCCCTGACAGGACTCGCAGCGCACCTTGTAGGCCTCGCCGATGCCCTTCACCATCGATTCATAGCGCGAGCGGTGGATTCCCGCGCCCTGTGGAATCGCTTTGAGCATGCCGAAGGGGTCGAGCAGGTCGAGGGCGGCGAAGAGATCCTCGCTCTCGTGACCAAGCTTCTTCTGGCTGCAGTGAGGGCATTTCTTCGGCATCTTCGGGAACTCCTCATCAGGACTGAAAGGTGCTCTCGATAGAGAACGCTCCAATCGACCGAATCCCTTGGAGAGTTGGTTCAGCAGCCTGCTAGAGTGGCTGTTCTTCTGGCGGCGGCGCCGGAAGAAAACAACAGCGCAGAAAGGTGAGACGGTCATGGCCGAGACGGCGAGCGGAGCGATCGTAGGCGTTCACGGACGCCAGATTCTGGATAGTCGGGGCAATCCCACCGTCGAGGTCGAGGTGGCCCTCGCCGACGGTTCCGTAGGGCGGGCGGCGGTGCCTTCCGGCGCCTCGACCGGCGAGCGCGAGGCGGTCGAGCTGCGCGACGGCGACCAGGCCCGCTACCTCGGCAAGGGTGTCGGCCAGGCGGTGGCCCACGTCGATGGCGAGATCGCCGCCGCCTTGGCCGGCTGGGACGCCCGCGAGCAGGTCGCCATCGATCAGCGACTGATCGCCCTCGACGGCACGGAAAACAAGTCGCGCCTCGGCGCCAATGCCGTTCTCGGCGCCTCGATGGCGGTCGCCAAGGCCGCCGCCGCTCACCATCGCTTGCCGCTATGGGCCTACCTCGGCGGGGCCGGCAGCCGCGAGCTGCCAGTGCCGATGATGAACGTCTTGAACGGCGGCGCCCACGCCGACAACAACGTCGACATCCAGGAGTTCATGGTGCTGCCGGTCGGGATGGCGACCTTCTCCGAGGCGCTGCGCGCCGGCACCGAGATCTTCCACCACCTGAAGACGGTGCTGAAGCAGCGCGGCCTCGGCACGACGGTGGGCGACGAGGGCGGCTTCGCTCCCGACCTGGGCTCGAACGAAGAGGCCCTCGTGGTGCTCCTGCGCGCCGTCGAAGCGGCCGGCTATCGACCCGGTGAAGAGATCTGGCTGGGCCTCGACGTGGCGGCCAGCGAGCTGGTGGAGGATGGCGCCTATCGGGTGGATGGCGGGCTGCGCAGCGCCCAGGACATGGTCGCCTGGTACGACGACTTGGTGGCGCGCTATCCCATCCTGTCGATCGAGGACGGCCTGGGCGAGAACGACTGGAGTGGCTGGAAGGCCCTCTCCGATCGCTTGGGGGAGCGGGTGCAGCTGGTGGGCGACGACCTCTTCGTCACCAACACGCGCATCCTGGAGCGTGGCATCGCCGAGGGCGTTGGCAACTCGATCTTGATCAAAGTCAACCAGATCGGCACCTTGACCGAGACCCTCGACGCCATCGAAACGGCCAAGCGTGCCCGCTACACGGCGGTGGTTTCGCATCGCTCCGGCGAGACCGAAGACACCACCATTGCCGACCTGGTGGTGGCGACCAACGCCGGCCAGATCAAGACCGGGTCGTTGTCGCGTACCGACCGCACCGCCAAGTACAACCAGCTCTTGAGAATCGAGGAAGCTCTCGGGGACGCTGCCCGCTATCGCGGCGCCGGCGTCTTCTACAACCTGCCCGGACGTCTGAGCGGCTGAGGCGCTCCGGGCGACTGCCCAGGGAGACTGGCGACGATGGAACCGACACGCGTTGGGCTGATGGGCTTCGGCCGCATCGGTCGCAACCTCTTCAGGATCCTCTATCGGCGGGAGGACATCCGCATTTCGGCGATCAGCGATATCGCCGATACCAAGGCCCTCGAGTACCTGCTGCGCTTCGACACCATTCTCGGACGCTTTCCGGAAGAGGTCAGCATTCGCGAGCAGCATCTCTATGTCGCCGGGCGCCAGATTCCGATGCTCTCGGGACGCGAGCCCGGGGACGTGCCCTGGGGCGACCTGGGGATCGACACGGTGATCGAGGCGACGGCACAGTATCGCGATCGCCGCCAGGTCGAGCGCCATCTCGAGCAGGGGGCGAAGCGCGTCATCCTCTGTGTGCCGCCCCAGGACCCGCCGGACCTGACGGTGGTGATGGGGGTCAACGACGGCGAGCTGCGGCGAGAGCATCGCATCATCTCGAATGCCTCCTGTACCGCCCACTGCGCCGCGCCGGTGATCAAGATCCTGCATCAGGCCTTCGGCATCGAGCGCGCCTTCCTGACCTCGGTGCACGCCTACACCAATCAGCAGCGCCTGGCCGACGTGCCGGCGGAGGACAAGCGCCGTGGCCGGGCGGCGGCGGAGAACATCATTCCCCAGGAGAGCAATGCCGCCCAGGTGGTGGAGGAGCTGCTGCCGGAGCTCGCCGGTCGGCTGTCCGGCAAGGCGATGAACGTGCCGGTGTCGAACGGCTCCGTCGTCGATCTGGTGTGCTGGCACGACAAGCCGGTGACGGAAGTGGCCGTCAACGAGGTGATTCGTACCGCGGCGAGCAGTGACTGGCAGGGCATCCTCGAGTACGAGGACGATCCGATCGTGTCGAGCGACATCATTCGCAGTGCCTACTCGAGCACCTTCGACTCCCAAGCCACCATGGTGCTCGGCGACCGCGTCTCGAAGACCCTCTCATGGTTCGACAATGGCTGGGGCTACGCCCATCGGGTGGTGGACCTGATTCGGCGCTTTCGCCAGCTCGACGAGGAGGCCGCCTGATGACGGTGCGAGTCGGGATCAACGGATTCGGCAGGATCGGGCGCAGCGTCTTCCGTATTCTCAGTGAGCGGGACGATCTCGAGGTGGTCGCGATCAACGACCTCTACGACAACGAGCAGCTCGCCTACTTGCTGAAGTACGACACGGTGATGGGGCAGTTCACGAAGCCGGTGACGGTCGACGAGGAGTCGATGACCGCCGGCGACGACCGAGTGGCGATGACCTCGATCCCGGATCCCGAGAAGATCCCTTGGGGCGACCTGGGGGTCGATGTGGTGGTGGAGTCGACGGGCGTGTTTCGGACGCGCGCGCCCCTCGAAAAGCATCTCGCGGCGGGAGCCGGCAAGGTGGTCTTGACGGTGCCGCCGAAGGATCCCGTCGACGCCATCATCGTGCTGGGCGTCAACGACGATCAGCTCGACGACTCCCATCGCATCGTGTCGAACGCTTCCTGCACCACCAACTGTCTGGCGCCCTTGGCGAAGGTGATCGACGATGCCTTCGGGATCGAAGAAGGGCTGATCACCACGGTGCACGCTTACACCAACGATCAGCGTTTGGCGGACGTGCCCCATCGCAGTATCCGGCGGAGTCGAGCGGCGGCGGAGAACATCATTCCGACGACCACCGGAGCCGCCAAGGCGGTGGCCAAGGTGATGCCTCACCTCGACGGCAAGCTCGATGGCCTGGCGATGCGAGTGCCGGTGCCCGATGGCTCGATCGTCGATCTCGTCTGTCGAACCCGCGAGGTCGCCGATGTGGCGGCGATCAACGCCGCCGTCAAGGAGGCCGCCGAGGGTGCCTTCGCGCGCATCATCCAGTACACGGAGGATCCCCTGGTGTCGAGCGACATCATCGGCAATCCTCACTCGTCGATCTTCGACGCCCTGTCGACGGAGGCGCGGGGGGACGGCTATGTCGGCGTCGTCGCCTGGTATGACAACGAGTGGGGGTACTCCAACCGCGTCGTCGACCTGCTGACCCGGCTCTAGCAGGCTGCTGAAGAAGTTCGCTGCGCGACTTTTTCAGCGCTGCTAGCTGTTTTTTTCAGGGGGCTGAGTGGAGTTGCCCCTCGCCTGCGCGGCCCGGCCCGAAAAAGTGCGATTGTTCGGCGGCCCGCGCAGGGACTCACCCCGTCCAGGGCGGCACCGTCTCACGGCTTCGCCGCCGGGCCGGGGGCGCCCAGCCCTCTCGGGCCCGGGAGCAAGTTGCCGATGAGTTTCTCAGCAACCTGCTAGAGCGGCGTCAGCTCCAGACGGACGGCGTAGTCCTCGGGGGCGATCTCTTCGCCGTGTACCGGGTAGGGATCGACGGCCAGCAGGCGGCAACGATGGCCGGCGAGCTCACCCTCCGGCTTCTGGGTGGTGAGCTCGCTCTCGAACGTCTGGTCGCCGAGGCGAGCCGTCAGGCGGATCGTCGCTTCGCCGGCCCAGACGCACTGCACGCCCCGCGGGCAGCGGGAATCGCCGATGACCGCTTCGAAGACGACCTTCAGATCACTGTCCTCGAGGCGCGCCGATTCACCCACCGCGAGACGAAAAGGCTCGCCGCCGGGGACGGTCATCGAGGCGGTGCTTTGGCAGGCGAGGGCGGTCAGCAGGCAGAGTCCCAGGGCATGACGCATGGCACCATTCTATGGTGACCGGACGGCAGGCGGATCGCGTCGGTGGTCGCTGGACTCCCCGGCCGCGGCGCCGGAAAAGCCCTGTGGTAGCTTGCCGCGAGCACGCGCATGTACTTTCCCTTCTCCCGTGAGATCCGCCGTCGTCTGGAGATTGCTCCGGATTTCATCGGCGACCTTGCCGCGTCGCGCCAGCTAGCGCGACGACTGGATCACGATCGCCAGGTCGCTCTTCATCCCGAGCGGGGCGTTCGGGCCGGCCTGCTCTATGCCCTCTTCGAGCTCCAGCGCTGGTCGGAGCGGCTGTTCGATCACTATGTCCATCAGGTCGACGGCGAGCTCTGGCGCCGAGCCCATGCCTGGCTCGAGGATCGTTTCGGGCCGCGCGCGGTGGCGGCGATGCTGGAGCGCTTTCGCGAGCTCTTCGGGGGTGGCGAGCCGCCGCGACCACAGGTCGAGGCCGATGGCGTTTCGGAGCCGGCCGGTGACGATTTCGTCGATCTTGCCGCCGTGCTGCAGCTCTGGCTGGTCAATCGCAATCCCGCGATGGCCGACCTGCGGGACCTGTTCGACGATCAGGAGCTCGAGGAGGCGACCGGTTACGGCGCCATGGTGGCGAGCCTCGAGGAGCTCTTCGTCCAGCTCCCGCCCCTCGACGGCGAGAGCCTTTGGGACCATTGCCAGCGTCCCCAGCGCCAGGTGCCGGCTTCGCTGCGCGATCAGCTCGAGCTGGTGACCGGTTTCGAAGCGGGGACTGCGGAACAGGCGAGTGCTCAGCTCCTGGCTCTCGACGTGCTGCGTGAGGAGGAGCGGCCGGTGTTCGTCCACGGCGGCCCGCCACCTCCGCCGCCGGAAGTCAGCCTCGAAGCGCTGCAGGAAGGGGAGGAGCGCTTCAGCGCCGACCGCCGCTGGATGCCCGAGCTGGTCTTGGTGGCGAAGAACGTCCTGGTCTGGCTGCACCAGCTTTCGCAGACCTGGAAGCGCGACATCACCACCCTCGACGGGATCCCCGACGACGAGCTCGATCGGCTGGCGGAGCGAGGCTTCACCGGTCTCTGGCTGATCGGCGTCTGGCAGCGCAGCGCCGCTTCCCGAACGATCAAGCACCGCGCCGGCAATCCGGCGGCGGGAGCCTCCGCCTACGCCGTCTATGCCTACGAGGTCGCCGACGAGCTCGGCGGTGAGGCCGCCCTCGACGATCTGCGAGAGCGTGCCTGGCAGCGCGGTTTGCGCCTGGCATGCGACATGGTGCCGAATCATTTCGGCATCGATTCCGACTGGGTGCAGCGCTTTCCGGAGCGCTTTTTGACCCGCCCCGACTGTCCCTTTCCCAACTACACCTTCGAGGGTCCGGACCTGTCGTCGAACCCCGCCGTCGGGCTCTATCTCGAGGATGGCTATTGGGACCGCAGCGACGCGGCGGTGGTCTTTCGGCGGGTCGATCGCCAGCGCGACGAGGTGCGCTACCTCTACCACGGCAATGACGGCACCGTGACGCCGTGGAACGACACCGCCCAGCTCGACTATCTCCAGCCGGCGGTGCAGGAGGCGGTGATCGAGCTCATCCTGGAGGTCGCCGGTCGCTTCCCGGTGATTCGCTTCGATGCCGCCATGACCTTGGCGAAGCGTCATATTCAGCGTCTCTGGTATCCCCTGCCGGGGCACGGTGGCGACATCCCGAGCCGTGCCGAGTTCGCCCTCGAAGACGAGGACTTTCAGCGCCTGATGCCGGAGGAGTTCTGGCGTCGGGTGGTTGATCGGGTCGCCGAAGAGGCGCCGGACACGCTGCTGCTGGCCGAGGCCTTCTGGTTGATGGAGAGCTATTTCGTTCGCAGCTTAGGGATGCATCGGGTGTACAACAGCGCCTTCATGCACATGCTGCGAGCCGAGGAGAACGACAAGCTCCATCGCTCCCTCGAGAAGATCCTCGAGTTCGAGCCCGGAATCCTGCAGCGCCACGTCAACTTCCTCTCCAATCCCGACGAAGAAACCGCCGTCGAGCAGTTTGGTCAGCAGGACAAGTACTTCGCCGCCTGCGTGCTGCTGGTCACGCTGCCGGGGCTGCCGCTGTTCGGGCACGGTCAATGGGAGGGGTTGAGCGAGAAGTACGGCATGGAATATCGGCGGAGCTTTCGCGACGAGGCCCCGGATCCCGGTCTGGTGGCTCACCACGATCGCGTCATCACGCCGCTGCTGGCGCGTCGGCGCTTGTTCGCCGAAGTCGAGCAGTTTCGGCTGCTGGAGTTCGCCACCGCCGCAGGCCACGATCGCAACGTCTTCGCCTTCGTCAATCGCCAGGGCGAGGAGCGAGTGGTGGTCTGGGTCCACCACCGGGCCGGCGAGACCCGTGGGCGGGTGAGCCGCAGTGTGCCCTTCGTTGATCGCGAGGGCGAGAAGCCCCGGCGCGAGACCCTCGGGGAAGCCCTCGCCATCACGCCGCGCCCGGATCGCTACTGGATCTTCCGGGATCTGGTCGCCGGCGGTGAGCGGCTGATCTCGGCGCAACGTCTCGCGGAGGACGGGCTCGAAGCCCGCCTGGGCTCCTATGAAGCCCGCGTCTACGGTGATTTTCGCTGTGTCCGAGACCTCGATGGTCGCTATCGCGAGCTCGCCGAGGCCCTCGACGGCGATGCCGTGGATGACGTCGAATCGGCGATCCGGCGGCGACGGGGGTCTCCTCTGCGCGAGCCCTTCTCCCTACTACTGGAGCGGGTTTTGGCGGAGCCCGAGGCGGATGGGCCGGAGCTGGTCGCGGCGATGACCGCGGCCTATGCCGCGGCGGCGCTGAGCGCCACTGCGAGTCGGAAGGCCGATGACGCTGCGATCGGTGGCGATGCGATTGGCGACATCGATGCTGCTGACACCGAGAGCGCCCCGCCTCTGGGGCCCTCCCAGGAGGTCGACCGGGTCGCCCCGGTGGGGGAGTCGATGCCGCCCGGTGGGGGCGATGGGGTGAATCGGGCGGTGGTGCGGGGACGTGAGAATCTGCGAGCCGTGAACCGGCTTGGGGCTGGCGACGAAGCGACGGAGCGCTGGCGGAGCCAGGACGCCGGGGCCGACCAGCGGGCCCTTCGCCTATGGGCGGTCGTCGAGCCGCTGTCCGTCATCGCTCCGGCGCGCGGCCGCGACTTGCTCGATGATGGCCTCCTCGTGCCAGTGCTCGAAGACCTGCTCGCCGGCACCGACGAGTCCACCGTCGCTGCTCTGCGCCTGTTCGCCGATCGGCGCCAGTGGTGGCAAGGCTCGGCTCCTCGCTCCGGCCCCCTGGCGATGGTCGACCGGTGGATCGAGGACGCTGCCGTCCGTCGTCTGCTACAGCTCCACCGCTTCGATGGCGAGTCTTGGTTTCGGCAAGAAGGCTACCGCGGCTGGATGCAGTGGCTGGTGGCGATGGCGGCGGTGGCGACGGCGGCGAACCAGCCGGTACCGGCCTTCGTCGGCCCCCTGCTCGAGGATCTGATGGCGGCGGAGGAGCCCTCCGGTTATCGCTGGCAGACGCTGCGCGAGATCCTCGGGGCGCCGGCGCCCACAGGGTCGGCGCAAGAGCAGGCAGTGGAGGAGGGAGAAGGCCTGCCGTCTGGTCGCGAGGCGGCTGCGCCTGGCGATCCCCAGCCCGGAGGTCCTGCCGAGGAGCCATCCGCTGACGAGCCCTGACCGTTCCCTGCGGGTGCTCGCTCTCGAGCCCTACTACGGCGGCAGTCATCGCGCCTTCCTCGACGGTTGGCGGGACCACAGCCGGCATCGATGGACTCTGCTCACACTGCCGGCCTACAAGTGGAAGTGGCGCATGCGCCATGCTCCGGTCACCTTCGCGGAGCGCTGGCGCGATCTGCCGGCTCAGCGATGGGACGTGCTGTTGGCGAGCGACATGCTCGACCTGGCGACCTTCCGGGGCCTGGTCCCGCTGCTGGCGGCGGTGCCGGCGGTGCTCTACTTCCACGAGAATCAGCTCACCTATCCGGTGCGCCGGGGGCATGAGGGCGATGGTCACTTCGCCTTCACCAACTTGACCAGCGCTCTGGCGGCCCGCGAGCTGTGGTTCAACTCCGCCTTTCATCGCGATGAGCTGATGGCGGCCTGGGATGGCTGGCTGCGGCGCTTTCCAGATCATCAGCCCTTGGGCTCCCTCGCCGGCCTCGCCTCGCGTCTGCGCGTCGAGCCTCCGGGGATCGCCGAGCCTTGGGCGCTGGAGCGCCGGTCTGACGGCTCACCGCTGCGCGTTCTGTGGGCAGCGCGGTGGGAGCACGACAAGGCTCCGGAGACCTTCTTCGCGGGGGTCGAGGCCGCCCTCGACGCCGGTGCCGACCTCGAGCTCTCGGTGCTGGGCGAGAGCTTTCGCGATCAGCCGCCGGTGTTCGAGCAGGCTCGCCAGCGTTGGGGAGGGCGTATTCGTCACTGGGGCTGGCTGGAGGAGCGCGAGGCATACCAGCGAGCTCTCGCCGAGGCGGATGTCTTCGTGTCGACGGCGCGCCACGAGTTCTTCGGCCTGAGCGCCGTCGAGGCGGTGGCTGCTGGCGCCTTCCCGCTGCTGCCGCGGCGATTGGCCTATCCGGAGGTGTTCGCTGATTTCGGTGCCGACTCTTTCTATGGCTCGGGGATCCCGGAGGACGAGGGTGAGCGCCTGGCGCAGCGGCTGGTCGAGCTCGAGGGGCGCCATCGCGGTGGCTCGCTTTGGCAGGGCGATCGCGATCGGGGGCGTCGGGCGATGGCGCGCTACAGCTGGTCAAACCGGGCTCCGGCTTTGGACAGAGCTCTGGAGGTGGTCGCCGACGGTTCTTACGAGGATCTGAAGCGCTGACCAAAGAGAGGTTCTGGCATGGCTCCGCCGAGAGGGCGTCGTCGACTGCGCTCGGGCCTCGTAACTCGCTCGGCCGGGATCGCGTTCGGGGCCCTGTGGGGTAGATGAGGGACTCCCCTCCGAGGTCCCCCTTCTGCTCGGACAGACTGCGCTCGGGGCTCATAACTCGCTCGGCCGGGATCGCTTTCGGGGCTCTGTGGGGTAGATGAGGGACTCCTCTGTGTGGTCCCTCTTCTGCTCGGACAGACTGTGCCCCGTGCTCGTTCGCCGACGCTCTCCCGTCTACCGGACTGCGATGCCTGGGCTATTGGGCGATCTTCGCGGGGGTAAGTGGTGAGGGCACGAGCCGCCGTCTCGGGGACACCCGGCCAAGGGGAGCCTGCACGATACGGGTGTTCAGGCGACGGGGGCCTGAAAAGGCGGGATGAAAACGCTTGCGGGACCCGTTGGGTGCCGCTATACTCCGCCCTCACGTCGGTCCTATCGACAGGCCGGCAACCGAGAGGTTGACGGGGCTTCGACGCCTTTGCTACTCTCGGCGAGTTTTCGCACCGAGGGTCCCCGCCCGGGGACCGTGGTGACTTTTTCGTCTTCGGACAGTCCCTGAGCCGCTGAGCCAGGGTAGGTCGAAAGTGGGGCCGCGTAAGGCTCACGGAGCCGTGCGCAGGCCTCGACATGCTTCATGGAGTTCCATGAGGCCGAGGAGAGCTGACGCATGCCTACGATTCAACAGCTGGTGCGCAAGGGCCGCCAGCGCATCAAGTCGAAGACGAAGAGCCCGGCTCTGCAAGCTTGCCCGCAGCGTCGCGGTGTTTGCGTGCGCGTCTATACCCAGACGCCGAAGAAGCCGAACTCGGCGCTGCGTAAGGTGGCCCGTGTGCGGTTGACCAACGGCATCGAGGTGACGACTTATATCCCGGGTGTGGGCCACAACCTGCAGGAGCACTCGATCGTCCTGATTCGTGGCGGTCGTGTGAAGGATCTGCCCGGTGTTCGCTATCACGTGATCCGTGGCACCTTGGACGCCGTTGGCGTCGACGGTCGCCGTCAGGGTCGCTCGAAGTACGGCGCGAAGCGTCCGAAGGCCTAGGAACTGGAGTCAAGCGATGCCGAGAAGACGTGAAGTCCCCAAGCGCGAGATCCTTGCCGATCCGGTCTACAACTCGCAGTTGGTCACCAAGTTCGTGAACGTCCTGATGGAGGACGGTAAGAAGGCGGTGGCCGAGCGCATTCTCTACGATGCCCTTGAGTCCATCGGCGAGCGCTCCGGCGACGATCCCATGAAGGTCTTCAAGCGCGCCGTCGAGAACGTCAAGCCGGCGGTCGAGGTGAAGTCCCGCCGCGTCGGCGGCTCGACCTACCAGGTGCCCATCGAGGTGCGCCCGGGGCGCCGCCTGGCCCTGTCCATGCGCTGGATCATCGCCGCCGCCAAGGGGCGCGGTGAGAAGACCATGCGTCAACGCCTGGCGGGCGAGCTCTCGGAAGCCGCCGAGGGGCGTGGTGGCGCGGTCAAGAAGCGGGAAGACACCCATCGCATGGCGGATGCCAACAAGGCGTTCTCCCACTATCGCTGGTAGCTCCTTTTATAGCTGGCGAGTTTTCGAGGAATCCGGTTTCGAGAGGGGCGGTGTCGGCGCTGGCCGGCGCTGCTCCTGAGAGCACATAAGAGATTTTCAGACCATGGCACGCAAAGTACCCCTGCCCAAGACGCGCAACATCGGCATCATGGCCCACATCGATGCGGGCAAGACGACGACGACGGAGCGCATCCTTTTCTACACGGGCGTCAACTACAAGATCGGTGAGGTCCACGAGGGCACCGCCACGATGGACTGGATGGCCCAGGAGCAGGAGCGGGGCATCACCATCACCTCGGCGGCTACCCAGTGCAGCTGGAACGACTATCTGATCAACATCATCGATACGCCGGGACACGTCGACTTCACCGCCGAGGTGGAGCGCTCCCTGCGCGTGTTGGACGGTGCCGTGGCGGTGTTCGATGCGGTGGCCGGAGTCGAGCCCCAGTCCGAGACGGTATGGCGTCAGGCGGACGGTTATCGGGTGCCTCGCATCGCCTTCGTCAACAAGATGGATCGCGTCGGAGCCGACTTCGATCGCACCATCGACATGATGAAGTCGCGGCTCGGTGCCAAGCCGGTGGCCCTGCAGATTCCTTGGGGCGCCGAGGATCGTATGCAGGGGGTCATCGACCTGATCCGCATGAAGGGCATTCTGTACAAGACCGAGACCATGGGGGCCGACTACGAGTTGGTCGACATCCCCGAGGAACTGGCGGCGGAGGCCCTGAAGCGCCGTGAGGAGATGGTCGAGGCGGTGGCCGAGACGGACGATGCCCTGCTCGAGAAGTATCTCTCCGGCGAAGAGGTGACGGATGACGAGCTCAAGGAAGCGCTGCGCCGGGCGACCATCGCCAACAGCCTGCAGCCGGTGCTTTGCGGCACCGCCTTCAAGAACAAGGGCGTGCAGCCGCTGCTCGATGCGGTGGTGGACTACCTGCCGTCGCCGGTCGACGTGCCGCCGGTGGAGGGCACCGAGCCGGGCGAGGAGACGGTAGTCACCCGTCCTTCTTCCGACGATGAGCCCTTCTCGGCCCTGGTCTTCAAGATCATGACCGACCCCTTCGTCGGTCAGCTCGCCTTCTTCCGCGTCTACTCCGGCTCGATCGAGTCCGGAACTGCGGTGCTCAACGTCAACCGCGGCAAGAAAGAGCGTCTCGGCCGCATCCTCAAGATGCACGCCAACAAGCGCGAAGAGATCTCGGTGGTCTACGCCGGCGACATCGCCGCCGCCGTCGGCCTCAAGGACGTCACCACCGGCGACACCATCTGTGATTCGAATGCGCCGGTCGTGCTCGAGTCGATGAGCTTCCCGGAGCCGGTGATCTCGGTGTCCATCGAGCCCAAGACCAAGGCCGACCAAGAAAAGCTCAGCGTCGCCCTCGGCAAGCTCACCAAGGAAGACCCGACCTTCCGGGTGCACACCGACCCGGATACCGGCCAGACCTTGATCTCCGGCATGGGCGAGCTGCACCTCGAGATCATCACCGATCGTCTGGTGCGCGAGTTCAACGTCGGCGCCAACATCGGCAAGCCGCAGGTCGCCTACAAGGAGACCATCACGCGCGAGGCCGAGGGCGAAGGCCGTTTCGTGCGTCAGAGCGGCGGTCGCGGCCAGTTCGGCCACGCCAAGATTCGCATCCGCCCGGTCGAGGGCGACGAGTTCGTCTTCAACAACAAGATCGTCGGCGGCGTGATCCCGCGGGAGTACATCAAGCCGGTGGAGCAGGGCATCCGCGAGGCGATGGAGTCTGGCCCCCTGGCGGGATACCCGATCACCGGCCTCGAGGTCGACCTGTACGACGGCTCTTTCCACGATGTCGACTCGTCCGAGATGGCCTTCAAGGTCGCTGGCTCGATGGCTTTCCAGGATGGCAGCAAGAAGGCCAAGCCGGTGCTGATGGAGCCGATCATGGCGGTCGAGGTGGTCACCCCGGAGGAGTACATGGGGGACGTCATCGGCGACATCACCTCGCGTCGCGGACGGGTGCAACAGATGGAAGCGCGGGCCAACTCGCAGGTCATCACCTGCCGGGTGCCGCTGTCGGAAATGTTCGGTTATGCCACGGACCTGCGTTCGGTCACCCAGGGCCGAGCCAACTACACGATGCAGTTCGCTTCGTACGAGCAGGCTCCGAAGAGTGTCAGTGAGGAGCTGGTGGCAAAGGCCGCCGGCTGATTCCCGGAGCGTAGGAGGGGACCATGGGTAAGGAAAAGTTTGAGCGCACAAAGCCGCACGTGAACGTGGGTACGATCGGTCACGTCGATCACGGTAAGACGACGTTGACGGCGGCGATCACGACGGTGTTGGCCTCTCAGGGTCTTGCGGAGACGGTGGCCT